>CAZBKP010000157.1:0-4349 GCA_964492525.1 uncultured Cardiobacteriales bacterium | reverse complement strand
GATATTGAACGTGACTTTGATCTTTCAGATCCTAAAGCACTCACTAAAGCATTAACCAAACTTGAAAAACAGATGATGGAACATGCCAAAAACTTAGAGTTTGAAGAGGCCGCAAAAGTTAGAGATGAGATTGACTATTTAAAACGACATTTTATTCGCTAAAAAGAAATTTTTAAGATTAAAATATAGAGTCTTTAACACTATTTTTATATTAATTTTAAAGGAGCTTACGATGGTAATATCTGCACGAAATCAACTTAAAGGAACCGTCTCTACAATCATTGAAGGTGCGGTAAATAATGAAATTACATTAACATTAGCAGATGGTGAAAAGCTGACAACCGTTATTACAAAACATAGCTCAGAAGCGTTAAAACTTGCAGAAGGGAAATCGGCAGTTGCAATTATTAAGGCACCATGGGTAATCCTTGCAGATCCAAATTGTGGGCTAAATTTCTCTGCTCGTAACCAATTTAACGGAAAAATCACTCATATTACTGAAGGAGCTGTGAATAGCACCGTAAAACTTGTGACCGACAAAAATCTTACACTAACTGCAATCGTTACAAATGAAAGCGTTAAAGAGATGAATTTAAAAGTCGGGATAGAGACAATTGCATTAATAAAAGCTTCTAGCATTATTCTAGCAACCGAAAAATAATATGTCTCAAACCATAATTTGCCCTTGTGGGAGTAACAACTTCTACAAGGCGTATTGTAAACCCTTACACAACAATTCCATTTATGCTATCACCCCTGAACAACTCATGCGAAGCAGATATAGTGCCTACACATTTGGGCTAATGAACTATATTATTCAAACATGGCATCCATCAACTTGCCCTGATTTTTCAGACTATAGCCACAAAAGTACCAAATGGATTGGTCTTAAAATCAAAAAATCATGGACATCACAACACAATAAAAATGAAGGTTTTGTCGAATTTGTTGCGCGTTTTCGTGATATAACAGCCTCAGGAAAGGCAGATAAAATTAATGAAATAAGTAGATTTATCAAAATTGAGAATTATTGGTATTACATTGATGGAATAGTGAGTTAATGCGATTCTTTCTATAACAAAGCAGAATTGTATAAAAATTGCTTAAAATCATAACATTTAATTTTTGTATACTATACACTCCTACAGTTTACCTACTCAAAGAAAGAGATAGTACTTAATGAAATTTAAAGTTGTTCAAAAAGGCAAATTCAATTTAGATATTCCTAAATCTGAAATTATTAAAAACTTAAGTGAACTATTTGATCTTGAAGAAAATGTGATTGAAGAAAAATTCTTTAATACTCAAAAACCCTTCACTTTAATAAAAGACCTTTCTGAGGAAGATGCCAAAGAGTATGCTAATTCATTACATGAAGCAGGTGCCTTAGCCAGTATAGAAATCGATATAGACTTTGAAGATCCACACCCTCAAAAAAACCAATTAAAGCAAAAAAGTGTAATAGATAGCTATTTAGAAGACAATAGCGATAAACTTTCTATTTCAAGGGATGCTATTTCTAGAGACAAAACCTTTGCAACTCCAATAGCCACAAGAAGAATCCCTAAAACCTCAGCTATTCTAGAAGAAAGAAAGAAAGCTGAAATACAAGAACCAAGCTTATGGAACGGGTTAGTTAGAATTGGGAAAATGAGATTTGTTCTTAGAACATTTGCTATTATTGTAATCGCTATTTTTATGAATAATATTCTAAATATTTTATTATTTAGTGGAATGGGTCAATCAATATTCCCTATTATACTAATCATATTCCTGATATTAGGATTCCAACTTCTCATTTTCATTAATCAAAGATTATGTGATACAGGCCAAGGGAATACAATCATTCTCTCTCTCGTGCTAATCACGCCTTTTTTTGTATCTGCTTTTGAGCATTTTAACAATGATGTTAAAACAATAAAACAATACCAGCTCAGCACTCTCAAACAAAAACAGGAGACTATTTTAGCCAACCCACGAGCATATAATATTGAAGATAAAGAAAATATAGAAAAATTAATCCAATCAAAAGAATATGAGATCAGTACCTCAACAATGGATAAAGTATTTCATCCTGTTGTTAAGTACAGTAGCTATATTCTTATTCTTATGATTTGTCTTTATCTTATGACTGCAAAAGGAAGCCCTAGTACAAATATTTATGGCGATCCTGCAAAGCCTGTAGATGCTAAAAACTATATTATTTCTGGTGGATTCTTACTCATCCTAATGTTTAGTTTACTTACGCCTCCATTTATACCAAACTACAGGACTCAACATAGTTTATTTAGCACAAAGTTTTATGAGAATTTCAAACTGATAAATCCATTACCTAAAGAATTTGAAGCAGATTATCTAAAGCTTATTAAAAAATAATTTATAAATTCCATAAGTTTTTTAGCTATAATAAGGGAATTATAACGTTACAAATACAAAGAGAATTCTATAATAGAATTCTCTTTAGTTTTTATTTACCAACAGTGAAAGAGATATGAAGTTTATACGAAATTTTTCTATTATTGCCCACATTGATCATGGCAAATCGACGATTGCGGATCGTTTTATTCAGATTTGTGATGGATTAAGTGAACGTGAGATGGAAGCACAAGTTCTTGATTCCATGGATATAGAAAAAGAGCGTGGTATTACCATTAAAGCGCACTCTGTTTCTCTTGATTATAAATCTAAAGATGGACAAATTTATCACTTAAATTTCATTGACACTCCCGGACATGTTGACTTCTCTTACGAAGTCTCCCGTTCTCTTTTTGCATGTGAAGGCGCGCTTCTCGTTGTTGATGCAGCACAAGGCGTAGAGGCACAATCTGTAGCGAATTGTTACACTGCAATTGATCAAGGATTAGAAGTTGTTCCTGTTTTAAATAAAATCGATCTCCCCGCTGCGGATCCACTTAAAGTCGCGGAGGAAATCGAAGAAATTATTGGCATTGAAGCCATGGATGCGGTGCAATGTTCTGCCAAAACAGGCTTGGGCGTTGAAGATGTGCTTGAAACTTTAGTTGCAAAAATTCCTCCTCCAGAAGGAGATCCGAATGCCCCTTTAAAAGCACTAATTATTGATTCATGGTTTGATCCTTATGTTGGAGTTATTTCGCTCGTACGTATTTTTGATGGCGAATTAAAAGTCAAAGATAAAATGCAAGTTATGAGCACTAAGCGTTCCTATCAGGTCACTCACGTCGGTGTCTTTACTCCAAAAAGAGAAGACCGCCCTAAACTCTCTGCGGGTCAAGTAGGCTTTGTCATTGCAGGAATTAAAGAAATTGACGGCGTTCCTGTTGGAGATACGCTAACACTTGAAAATAATCCTGCGTCGGAATCTGTTCCTGGTTTCCAAAAAGTGCAATCACGCGTTTTTTCAGGTCTATTCCCTGTTGATTCTACAGACTATGAAAATTTACGAGAAGCTTTGCAAAAGCTCCGTCTTAATGATGCATCTTTAAATTTTGAACCTGAATCCTCTCAAGCATTAGGCTTTGGTTTCCGCTGTGGATTCTTAGGAATGCTTCACATGGAGATCATTCAGGAACGTTTAGAGCGAGAATATGATCTTGATTTGATCACGACCGCACCGACAGTCATCTATCAATTAGAATTAACAAGTGGTGAAGTTTTATTTGTTGATAATCCAAATCTTCTTCCGCCTCCCAACAAAATCAAAGAGATCCGCGAACCCATTATTCGTGCGAATATTTTGACGCCACAGGAATATCTTGGAAATATCATCACGCTGTGTGTTGAAAAACGAGGCGTTCAAAAAAACATTGTTTATGCAGGCTCTCAAGTTCAACTTCAATTTGAGCTTCCTATGAGCGAAGTTGTTTTAGATTTCTTTGACCGTTTAAAATCAGTATCTCGTGGTTATGCCTCATTTGACTATGAGTTTGTCCGTTATGAGGCTGCGAATCTTGTGAGAGTTGATATCTTAATAAATGGTGAAATGGTAGATGCGCTTGCGCTTATCATCCACAAAGATAATGCGGTCTATCGCGGACGTGAGCTCGTTGAGAAAATGAAAGAGCTGATCCCAAGACAGATGTTTGACATTGCTATTCAAGCTGCTATTGGTGCTAACATTATTGCACGCAGCACTGTTAAAGCGATGCGAAAAGATGTCCTTGCAAAATGCTATGGGGGTGATGTCAGCCGTAAACGTAAGCTATTAGAAAAACAGAAAGCAGGTAAAAAACGTATGAAACAAGTGGGAAATGTCGAGATTCCACAATCAGCGTTCCTTGCTGTTCTACAAGTTGATAAATAAGGATTCTATTTATGTTTTCAGCCTTTACCTATTACCTATCCGTTGCGGTTGTAATCGCGGTTCCCAT
>CAZBKP010000156.1:0-4351 GCA_964492525.1 uncultured Cardiobacteriales bacterium | reverse complement strand
CTAAAGAGGGGGTAATTAATCCTGAAAGCCCAATGACATCCACTTTTTCTTTAACAGCTGTTTCCAAAATATCTTGGCACGGAACCATAACGCCTAGATCAATGACCTCAAAATTATTACATTGGAGGACAACGCCGACAATATTTTTTCCAATATCATGCACATCTCCCTTGACGGTTGCTAATAAAATCTTTCCGTTCGATTCATGAACCTCACCTTTTAGAAGTTTTTCTTCCTCTATAAAAGGAACGAGATACGCAACAGATTTTTTCATCACACGTGCAGATTTAACAACTTGGGGTAAAAACATCTTTCCATCCCCAAATAGATCCCCGACCGCATTCATTCCATCCATCAACGGTCCTTCGATCACTTCAATCGGTCGACTAAAATTTTGTCGTGCAATTTCAGTATCTTCCTTGATATAAGTATCGATCCCTTTAATCAAAGAATAGGTTAGTCGCTCATTGATCGGAAGCTCTCGCCATGATAAATCTTCTTTTTTCTGCTGTGCGCCTTCACCTTGATATTTTTGGGCAACTTCTAGTAATTTTTCGCCAGCATCTTCTGAGCTATTTAAAATAACCGCTTCGATGGCATTTTTAAGTTCTGACGGAATATCTTCGTAAATTGCCAATTGTCCTGCATTTACGATCCCCATGGACAACCCTGCTTTAATCGCATGATAGAGAAAAACGGCATGAATCGCTTCGCGAACAAGATTATTTCCTCTAAAGGAGAAGGAGACATTCGAAACCCCGCCAGAAATATTCGCATAAGGTAAATGCGCACGAATCCAACGGGTCGCTTCGATAAAATCAACCGCATAATTTGCGTGCTCTTCGATTCCTGTCGCTACCGCAAAAATATTAGGATCAAAAATAATATCTTCTGGAGGGAACTGAACGTCTTCAGTTAAGATTTTATAGGCGCGTTGGCAAATTTCTGTTTTACGTTTAAAAGTATCCGCCTGCCCATCTTCATCAAATGCCATAATGACTGCAGCTGCACCATACTTTTTAAGAAGCTTGGCTTGATGAATAAAGTTTTCTTGACCTTCTTTTAGAGAGATTGAGTTTACAATTGCCTTCCCTTGAATACACTTAAGCCCTGCCTCTAAAATCTCCCATTTAGAAGAGTCCACCATAATGGGGACTTTGACAATATCTGGCTCTGCCGCGATTAAATTAAGAAAGGTAATCATCGCAGCTTTGGAATCGAGCATTCCCTCATCCATGTTGATATCAATGATTTGTGCACCATTTTCAACTTGATCTCGAGCGACCGTAATGGCTTCCGTATAATTCCCTTCCTTGATCAAACGTTTAAACTTTGCAGAACCTGTAATATTCGTTCGCTCACCTACGTTAACGAAAAGAGATTCTCCTAATTTAATATTAAAGGGTTCAAGTCCTGATAAACGAGTGATTACAGGGAATTCTGGAGTGATTCTTGGCGAAAATTCAGATACAGCTGATTTAATTGCTCGGATATGTTCAGGCGTCGTTCCACAACACCCACCCACAATATTGATAAGCCCACTTTTTGCCCACTCTGCCATATGTGCTGCCATTGTTTCGGGTGTTAAATCATATTCACCAAACGCATTTGGAAGCCCCGCATTAGCATGAACAGAGATGGGGAATTCAGAAATTCTAGAGAGTTCTTCCACATAAGGGCGCAACATATCAGGCCCTAGCGCACAATTTAAGCCCATAGACATCGGGTTTGCATGGCGAAGGGAGTTATACATCGCTTCCGTTGTTTGCCCTGTTAAAGTTCGTCCCGATGCATCTGTAATCGTTGCAGAGATCATGACAGGAAGACAAATATTGCGATTTTCAAAGGCCGTTTCAATCGCAAAAATTGCAGCTTTTGCATTTAAGGTATCAAAGATGGTCTCAACCATTAAGATATCCACACAGCCATCGATTAAGCCATCAATCGCTTCAAGATAGCCTTCAACCAATTGATCAAACGTTGTATTTCTAAATGCAGGATCATTGACATCAGGAGAGAGAGATGCGGTTTTACTCGTAGGACCTAACGTCCCAGCAACAAATCTTGGGTGATCTACTGTAGAGAATTTTTCGGCAACGCTTTTAGCTAATCGAGCACCTTCGTAATTGAGTTCATACGCAAGCGATTCCATTCCATAATCAGCCAAAGACATTTTAGTTGAGTTAAAGGTATTCGTTTCAATAATATCTGCACCCGCTTCAAGATACTGTGCATGAATATCGGCAATAATGTCGGGTTTTGTTAGCGTTAATAGATCGTTATTCCCTGTTAAATCTTTATGCCAATCTTTAAAACGCTCGCCTCTAAAATCAGATTCTGATAATTTTTGTTTTTGAATCATCGTGCCCATTGCACCATCTAAAATCAAAATACGTTTTTGCAATTGGTCCAAAATTGACACGCGCTTATCTCCCATCCTCAAACACTCCTAAACTAATAATCTCACTTAATATTAAATTTTTGTAAATGAGATGTAAAACTTTAAAATCCATTATTAAACTCAGTATTCTACTGATATATTTTCAATCATCATATAACCATTTGAGGAATCCTATGAAAAAACTTTTATTGGCGATTGCATTGACATCCGGTCTTGTCGTTTCTAATGCCCAAGCACAATATCTAGGGCCAGTCGGTGGCGGAGGATATGAAGGACCTTCAGCAACGCAATCCATTTTAACGGTAAAAGAAGCTGAAAAGCTAAGAGATGATGCATATGTAAAACTTCGTGGGAATATTGTGCAGCACATTAATAAAGATAAATATCTATTTCGCGATGCGACAGGTGAGATTGTTATTGAGATTGACCGCGATAAATGGCGTGGTCTCGTTGTGAATGACAAAGATACTGTTGAAATCGTGGGCGAAATTGATAAGGATTGGAATTCTATTGAGATCGATGTCGATTACATTACAAAAGTTCAGTAAAACAAAATTTTTACAATTATTAAGGGGAACATAAATATGAAAAAATATGCATTCATCACAGCCGTTGTCGTTGGATCTATCCTTTCTTCTGCCCATGCACAATATGTAGGAAATACTACAAGTGCGGGTGGATATAATGGTCCGTCTACTACAAAAGCAGTAACCACGATAAAAGAAGCGAAGGAGCTACGAGATGATGCAAATGTAAAACTTCAAGGACAAATTGTAAAACATATCGACAATGATAAATATCTCCTTAAAGATAAAACAGGAGAAATCGTCATAGAGATCGATAAAGATGACTGGAAAGGTCTTGTTGTGAATGAGAAAGATGTTGTGGAAATCATAGGTGAAGTCGATAAGGACTGGAATTCAGTCGAAATTGATGTAGATTCTATTTCTAAAGTTCAGTAGCACGTTGTTTTTTTAAGTCATACCACCCTTGTTAGATTTTCAATGGTGGTTTTTTATATTAGAATAGTTTTTGTTTTACAATACTAAGGAATACTAGATGACACTTTTAAAAAAGGCTTTTTTCGCAATTAGCATTCTCGTTTGTTCTATATCATTCGGACAAACAGATACCAAAACATATAGAGAACTTCCAAAGCCAGCTCAACTTATCAAAGGAACAAATCCTACTCAAGTTGAAGTGGTTGAACTATTTTCTTACACTTGTCCTCACTGCTATAAACTTGATGAACCTCTTGAAAAATGGCTCAAAAACAAAAAATCTGATGATATCGTTTTTGTAAGATTACAAACACCAGGAGAGGGAATTTGGGATCTTCTTTCAAAAACTTATTTCACATTAGAAGCAATGAATAAAGTGGATGAAGGTCATCCTAAAATGTTTGATGCTGTTATGAAAAAACGTATGAAATTCGAATCTAAAGAGGATATTGCAAAATATCTCAATAAAGAAATTGCAATTAATGAAGCAGATTTCTTAAAAACGTGGGATTCTTTTACTGTAACAGCAAATTATGATCGTGCAAAAGACGTCATCTATAATCAATATCGTATTGACTATACACCTGTATTTATTATTGATGGAAAATATATTATTGATGGGGAAAGTGCAAAAGCGACTTCTTATGAAGGCATTGTTGAAGCCGTTGATAAATTTGCAAATCAACTTATCAATCAAAAAAAGGCAAATGCTAAATAAGCTTTTTCTTCTCTATAAAATTCAAAAAAGGCTATAATGTTAGCCTTTTTTATTGCCTAAATTACTATGATCTTCACGCCTAATTTTAACCCTATTATATTTTCAATCGGACCCATCGCTTCAATTGGTCCCATCGCTGTTCGTTGGTACTCTCTTATGTATATTGTGGCACTTGTTATCGCTATTATTCTAGGGAGTTATCGTGCTAAAAAACCAAACTCGAATTGGACA
>CAZBKP010000155.1:0-4357 GCA_964492525.1 uncultured Cardiobacteriales bacterium | reverse complement strand
CATTATCTAATTCAAATACAGACTGTCCTGTATCAAAAAAATGACGTTGAACTAGGCCAGCTTGTTCAAATTGTGTTAATACTCGATACACCGTTGCTAAGCCAACCTCTTCTCCTGAATCATTCAATTTTTGATAAATTTCTTCTGCACTCAAATGCTCTTCACTTGAAGCTTCTACCAATATATTTAATATTTTTAAACGCGGAAGCGTCACCTTCAAACCCGCATTTTTTAACTCTTCAGAGCCCATCCTAATTCTCTCCTTAACCTTATACTTTTAGAAATCTATTGATTATAGCATTTTAAACTACAATGATTAAAACGAAATAATTTTCAATCTCAATTAAATCTATAAAATTGCTTTCAATCTATCAATTAACAATATTACAATTCAAAAAAAGAGGACTGCTTTAATAAAATAAACTCAAATAAACAATGTAATCAAATACATATCTATCATTGCTTTCAAAACAGATGTAAAAACGATAATATGTGCGCAATTTTATTCTATCGGAGTGATGATAATGCAACTTGGAACCCCGTTGTCTCAGTATTTGATTGAAGAACAACGACTCTATCCCGAAGCAACAGGCTCTTTTACCCTTTTGATGAATGATCTAGCGCTTGCATGTAAAACGATCGCTGCTTCTGTAAGAAAAGGAGCATTAGTCGATGTCCTTGGTGATGCCAAGACAGATAACGTACAAGGGGAACAACAAAAGAAGCTTGATATCATCGCAAATGAACTATTTCTCAAACATAATATTTGGCGCGGTCATATTGCTGCGATGGCAAGTGAAGAAATGGAAAAAATATATATTCCACCACAGCATAATAAAGGGAAATACCTTCTTGTATTTGATCCATTAGACGGTTCTAGCAATATAGATGTTAATGGACCTATCGGAACAATTTTTTCAATTGTCCGCTGTGACAAAGAAAATCCGACTGAAAATGATTTTTTACAACCTGGAAATAAACAAATTTGTGCAGGCTACTGTCTTTATGGCCCCTCCACAATGATCGTTATCTCAATCGGACACGGTGTCCATGCATTTACACTTGATCCAGATATAGGTGAGTTCTTATTGACTCATAAATCCATTCAAATTCCTGAAACTGCATCTGAATATGCAATTAACCATGCTAATAGAAATCTTTGGGATCCCCCTATGCTTTCTTACGTTAATGACAGAGAGCTTGGTAAAGATGGGCCTACAAAACGAAAATACACGATGCGTTGGGTCGGTGCTATGGTTATGGATATTCATAGAATTATGATGCGAGGTGGAATGTTTGCTTATCCTATTGATAGTGCAATCAGAGAAAGAGGAGGTAGACTTAGGTTACTTTACGAGGCAAGTCCAATGTCTTACTTAGTTGAACAAGCCGGTGGCATCGCAACTACAGGATATGAACGTATCTTGGATATTGAACCTAAGGCTCTTCACCAACGTGTTCCTGTCATTTTAGGATCAAAATCAGAAGTCACGGATATTTTGAATTATCACAAACAATACGCTAAAGAGAATAATATTCCGTTTACACACAAATGTAGGCAATATCCTTAAACAATTCATTCATAGGATGATTATTTATTCTAATCTAACGTATAATATTTCCTTTTTTTGCTTTTACTAAAGAGAGTTTCAACATGGCAAACTACAGTACCAATGAATTTAAAAATGGTTTAAAGATTATGCTTGATAATGATCCCTGCTCAATTATCGAGAATGAGGTTGTTAAACCTGGTAAGGGACAAGCATTTAACCGTGTCCGATTAAAAAACCTCAAAACGGGTCGCGTTATTGAAAAAACATTCAAGTCAGGCGATACCGTTGAATCTGCAGATGTCATGGACATTGATATGCAGTATCTATATAACGATGGTGAATTTTGGCACTTTATGAATCCTTCAAGTTTCGAGCAAGTGAGTGCTTCAGAATCTGCGGTTGGAGATGTTAAAAAGTGGTTAAAAGAACAAGATATTTGCATTGTCACTTTATTTAATGGCGTACCTATCAGTATTACGCCCCCAAATTTTGTTGAGTTGAAAATTATTGAAACAGACCCTGGTCTTAAAGGTGATACTGCTGGAACAGGTGGTAAACCTGCGACTGTAGAAACTGGCGCTGTCATTAAGGTACCATTATTTATACAAATTGATGAGATCGTTAAAATTGATACCCGCTCAGGGGAGTATGTTTCTCGCGTTAAATAAGGATCACTACATTGAATGGAAGTTTCTAAACTTCCATTTCATTTATCTAGTGCTCAAATATAATTCTGTATAATATTTTTTGAAGTCCTTTATATTTTGCATATTCAATAGTAAGAGGTCTACTATGTCTACTCGTCGTTCAGGATTCACCTTATATCAAGAGAGTTACTCTTTAGATGCAGATCGTATTTCTATAACTCTACTAGAAAAAAATATATTAAGTGATCAAGTTATCGTTGATATTGCAAACCCTCCTGAATCTCTCTTAGATGCTAATCAAAATCTTGTCTTACCCACTTTAGAAACTAAAGAGGTTACCTTATACTACACGGATATTATTTTAGAGTTTTTAGATGAACGATTCCCTCACCCTCCTCTCTTTCCTCATGATCCGATTACCAAAGGTAAATTTCGTTTAATTGAGAGAAGAATTATCTCTGAATGGTATCCATTAGTTGATAAAATTGTAAAAAAAGGAGAAGCCGATAAAAAAACAATAAA
Source organism: uncultured Cardiobacteriales bacterium (assembly GCA_964492525.1). Classification (GTDB taxonomy): domain Bacteria; phylum Pseudomonadota; class Gammaproteobacteria; order Cardiobacteriales; family Wohlfahrtiimonadaceae; genus Wohlfahrtiimonas. The sequence continues at coordinate 1,635 of CAZBKP010000155.1, read as the reverse complement.
ATTAATTCATGAGTTGTTAATTCGCTATAATGCACTTTTCGAGAATAATGTTTATTTTCAGGGAAATGAGTTTACATTAATTGATGCGACACTTGCTCCTGTTTTTTGGTATCTTAAAATCTACGATATCCCATTACCTGAAAAAGCAGTTGCCGTTATTGAATATAGTGAAAATGTTTTAGCTAGAGAGAGTGTTCAACATATTTATACGAGAAGGTAGACTTCATGATGACTTCTAACAAACCTTATATTATCCGAGCATTTTATGAATGGTTTCTTGATAATAATGTTACCCCCTATATTGTAGTAGATGCAACATTACCTTTTGTTGAAGTTCCTGAGCAGTATGTCATTGATAGTAAAATCACACTCAACATTCAACCCACGGCAGTAGATAATTTAGTGCTTGGCAATGATTGGATTACTTTCTCCGCACGATTTTCTGGCGTTCCATTTGATGTAACACTTCCTATCGGCGCTGTGATTGCAATTTTTTCTCAAGAAAATGGACATGGATTACAATTCCCCCCCGAACCCCTTACAGAAGATGACATTGCAAAAGTTGAACCTGTTGAGAAACATCCTATAAAAAAAGGACTCGCTGTTATTGATGGTAATGAGGATGATGAGACTCCAACACCACCAAATACACCTTCTCCAAAGCAGAAGAAAAAGGGAAAAACAACGCTTACAGTTGTTAAATAACAGTTGACTCAATTTCTCCATCAAGTAATTTGGTTAATATTACATCACCTTTCTTAATTTCCGTAATAGATTGAATCATTTTTCTTTCTTGAGAATCTACTACTTTATAAGTAATTGAATACCCACGTGCCATCACTTTTAATGGGCTGAAGCTGTCTAACAATAAAGCTGCGCTACCTAATTTCGACTTATATAAGTCAACTTGAGCATTTATCAAATTTTTCATTTGTACTTCAAGTGTCGAAATATTCAGTTGCTCTGTTTGTAATCGGTTCTGTATCAAATTAACTGATAATAACGACTGCAAATGATCCAGCATTGACTTTTGCAATATAAATTTCTCATTAATTCGATGTTTAAATCGCAATGAAACCTGATCAAGATAACTATACTGTTTCTCAATCAATCGTTCAGGATGAACATTAACAATTTTTTGTTGCCGAATGTCTAACTGATGTTTAATATGCTCAATTTTTTTTGTCAAAAGCTTCTGTAATGTAATAAATAGATATTCTAATCTTTGAAAGAGTTCATTACGATCGATAACGCTTACTTTTGCAGCAATTGAAGGTGTAGGTGCTCTATAATCCGCTACAAAATCCGCAATTGTGACATCAGTTTCATGCCCAATCCCAGTAATAATAGGTAGTTTAGAATTAAAGATTGTATATGCTAGTTGCTTATCATTAAAACACCATAAATCTTCAATACTCCCGCCACCTCGAATCAGTAATAATACATCTACAATACTGTCATTATTTGCACGTTTAATCGCATTAATTATCTCTTTAGCTGCATCCTTACCTTGCACTAAACACGAGTAAACAACAACCGAGATATCGGCTCTCATCTCTTTTAATACCTTTAAGGCATCCTGTAGAGCTGCTCCAGAGGGTGAGGATATGATACCAATAGCGGATGGGAAAGTAG
>CAZBKP010000154.1:0-4361 GCA_964492525.1 uncultured Cardiobacteriales bacterium | reverse complement strand
AGCCATTATTCCCCTTCTCATTCGTCAAGGTACTGCGGTGATTGCAATGACTGGAAATGCAGATTCAACGCTTGCAAAAAATTCAAGCTACCATTTACTCGCCCATGTTGAAGAAGAGGCATGTCCGCTAGGATTAGCACCCACTGCCTCCACCACAGCTGCATTAGCTTTGGGAGATGCGATCGCCGTCACGTTGCTTGAGATGAGAGGATTTACGTCTGAAGACTTTGCGCGTTCTCACCCTGGTGGAAAGCTAGGGCGTCGATTATTGCTTCTTGTTCGTGATGTGATGGAACCTTTTGAGAATATAGCACGCGTCCATAAAGAGACTCCATTAACAGATGCTCTTTTAGAAATGACGAAATATCCGTTAGGGATTTTAGTGGTCATTGATCGCCAGGATTCACTGCTTGGGGTTTTTAGTGAAGGGGATTTACGTCGTACACTAACGAAATTTGATCATTTCAATGGCTTAACCATGAGTGACTGCATGACGTCAACGCCGATTACCATTACTCCGACTGCCTTAGCCGTTGATGCTGTAAATTTAATGGATCAGCGCAAAATTAGTGCACTCCCTGTAATTGATAGCGAAAATCGGGTATTAGGTGTCTTAACAATGCACCATCTATTAAAAGCTAGAGTGATTTAATTCCCTATGCATCTTAATAAAGAGCAAATAGAAGCGGTTCATTACATTAGCCATCCGCTTTTAGTACTCGCTGGCGCAGGTTCAGGTAAGACGCGCGTTATCACTGAGAAAATTAAATATCTGATTAGAGAGTGCCATCTCTCTCCTTCCAATATCTATGCGGTTACCTTTACCAATAAAGCGGCTCTAGAAATGCAAGAGAGAATCCAGCAAACGCTTCATAAAGGTGAGGGGAAAGGGCTCAAAGTCATGACCTTTCATACGCTAGGGCTTGCAATATTAAAAAAGCATGGGCATTTTTTGGGACTCAAAAAAGGCTTCTCTATTTATGATCAAAGAGATAGTCTGCAATTAATGATCGATCTTTTAAGTGGAGATCAAGATGAAGCCAAGCTCAATTTAATGCAAATTTCTCAATGGAAAAATGATCATATTTCGCCGAGTAAAGCATTAGAACTTGCGGGTGAGGATGAATTCCTACATCATGCGGCACTTGCTTATGAAACTTATACCTCGCAACTTCTGACCTATAATGCGGTTGATTTTGATGATCTTATTTTCAAACCCTTATCTCTTTTTTTAACGAATCAAGAAGTTTTGCAACATTGGCAACGGCAGATCCGTTATCTTCTCGTTGATGAGTATCAAGATACGAATCTCTGCCAATATGCCCTTGTCAAATGTTTAATGGCGGGAAAAAGTGGGCTGACGGTCGTTGGGGATGATGACCAATCCATTTATGCATGGCGTGGGGCTCGTCCTGAGAATCTTCATCGCCTGCATGAGGACTTCCCTTCTCTAAAACTGATTAAACTTGAGCAAAACTATCGCTCTACAGGGCATATCTTAAATGCTGCGAATCAGGTCATTCGTTTTAATCCTCATTTATATGAAAAGTCACTCTGGTCCTCTCTCGGAATGGGCGATCCTGTCACGATTCACGAATTCAAGGGCGCACAAGATGAAATTGATTTTGTGGCCTATTCCATTCTGAATGAGGCACCCTTAGTTGGAAATGATTATCGTAATTTTGCCATTCTATATCGAGGGAATCATCAAGCTAAAGTTTTTGAAATGGCACTTACGATGAAAAATATTCCTGTACGTGTTGTCGGGGGAACAAGTTTTTTTGAGCAACCTGAAGTCAAAGAGTTATTATCCTATTTAAAAGTCATTGTAAACCCAGATGATACCGCTTCTTTGCTCAGAATTATTAATGTTCCAAAAAGAGAAATCGGGGCGATCTCTTTAAAAAAGGTCGTTGAATTTGCAAGCGTTAACCATATTCCTCTTTTTGAAGCATTAAACCATCCACAATTAGGCACCGTTGTGGGTAAAGGGCTTGGACAAAAGTGCCAGCTGTTTTACCATATTATTCGAAAATGTCAGCAAGTTTCAGAGGAGGATGGCGCTAAACAAGCACTCCAAACATTATTGGAGTTGATTCACTTTGACGATCATCTAAGGGATCAAGCCACTTCTCCAAAAGCGTTTGAACGCAAACAAAATAATGTGACCTATCTTTTATCATGGTTAGAACGCTATGAGATGTCCTTAGAGGAAATTCTAGCGCATTTAACCTTAGTCTCCATTTTAGAAAATGATTCTGACCAAGAACAAAATGCGGTAACACTAATGACGCTTCATAGTGCAAAAGGGCTTGAGTTTCCTTATGTGTTTCTTGTCGGATTAGAAGAGGATATTCTTCCCCATAAAAACAGTATTGATAATGATACGGTTGAAGAAGAGCGTCGCCTTTTTTATGTCGGCATTACTCGAGCCCAAAAAAAATTGGCCATTAGTTATTGTCGGCAACGTAAACGGTATGGAGAATGGGAAAGCTGCACGCCTAGCCGTTTTTTAAATGAACTCCCAGAAGAAAATATTCGTTGGCATCGTCAAGGACAAAGCGATCCCAAAGAAGATCAACAGCAACTCTCTTCTACAATTGCGGATCTAAAAGCAATGCTTGCGGATTTGAATTAGTAAAAATCCGTTGTTTTGTAGTCTAAGTATTGAATTGAAAAATCTCGTATGAGATACTCAAATGGTTTGCTACTGTATCACTATAGTAGTAACAAAACCAATTAATACTTAGGAGATTTTTATGTCTAATAACGATGATTCTAAGAGCGATAAGGCACCTATTAAGGTAGGAATAAAAGCATATCTCGCTCTGATTTTTGCAATTCTTTTTTTCTCAGGATTGTTCCTTAATGTAAATGGAAAAGAGTGGTTGGGAGCATTTGACTTTACAACATTAGGGGGATCTTTTGGGACGATGCAAAATCCTGAAAAAAATACCTTCGTAGGTCAAGGAGGCGTTAGTGCAAAGGCAGGTTTTTTGTTTGCACTATCACTCGTTCCTACCGTAATGCTTGCTTTAGGCGTCCTTGAAATATTTACTCACTATGGCGCAATTAACGCCGCTCATAAACTATTAACGCCATTATTAAAGCCTATTTTAGGTTTACCGGGCTTAACTGGACTTGCCTTAATTACGGATTTGCAGAGCACAGATGCAGGTGCTGCCTTAACAAAAGAGCTTTATGATCAAAAAGAGATAGGAAAAAAAGAGCTAATTATTATGGGAGCATGGCAATATTCAGGCGCAGGGCTGATTAATAACTATTTTGCAATTGGTTCCGCCTTATTCTCTTGGATGACAACACCTGTTGTGATTCCTCTCATTCTCATGCTTGTCCTTAAATTTGTCGGTGCGATTTTTGTAAGGGTTATTTTAAGTCAATTTTATAAGAAGGATTTTGCAAATGAGTAATACACAAAAAGAAACGAATAATCCTTTTGATATTTTCATCATTGGGGCTCGGAAAGGCTTTAATATCGCAATTAACAATCTAATGCCCAACGTCTTAATGGCATATGTTATTGCACATATTTTAAATATTTTAGGGTTAATGGGGATATTAGGGGAACTATTCTCTCCTGCGATGTCGATTTTCGGGCTTCCGGGTATTGCCATCACGGTTCTTCTAACCGCATGGTTATCAGCTTCTGCAGGAACGGGCGTTGCGGTGAGCTTATTTGCGCAGCAGCAACTTGGTGTCACGGATATTACGATTCTTGCGCCAGCCATCTTTTTGATGGGGTCGCAATTACAATATATGGGTCGTCTATTAGGCGTTGCCGATGTCCCTAAGAAATACTGGCCACTATTAATGGTAACAAGCATTCTAAATGCGTGTATTGCGATGTTAGTGATGAGATTTTTTGTTTAATACGTTAAGAGGATAACGCCATGTCAAATGTACTCAAACATTATAATTATTTACATACGATCCCTGAACTCGGTTTTCAGGAACATAAAACGTCTGCTTATATCAGCGAAAAGCTCAAAGAAGCAGGATATCACGTGAGTGACAACTTTAACCAAACAACTGGAATTGTCGCGGTTTATGATAGTGGACTTGAAGGCCCTACCCTTGCGCTAAGAGCAGATATGGATGCATTAGGACACATCATTAATGGAGAGCATTGTGCTCGCCATACCTGTGGGCATGATGCTCATTCTTCAATTGCACTAGCCACTGCGGAAGACATTATTCAATCAGGGGGCGTTAAAAAAGGACGATTAAAATTTATTTTCCAACCTGCTGAAGAGCTCGGTGAAGGTGCATTAGCAATGGTTGAAGGCGGAGCGATTGATGATGTTGATATGATTATTGGACGCCATCTTCGTCCAAAAGAA
>CAZBKP010000153.1:0-4428 GCA_964492525.1 uncultured Cardiobacteriales bacterium | reverse complement strand
ATCAAGTCGATGTTTTTATCTCTGGAAAAAAGATTTATTTAAAGAAAGGAATCTCACTAGAACAAGGCGAAGCCTTAAAAGAAAAGCTATTAAAAGTCGGACTTATTACTTATCTCGAAAGTAGCCAATCAGATCAAGAACAATCTTCGGATATACAATCCACACCCATAAAAGCACCAAACAATATTTCATCACATAAACATGACGAATCAGATGAAAAAGTTGTAGCTGCGCCAAAATATTTTTCATTCCGCAATGAGGGAAATTGCCGTGTGGATAGAACTCGATACATAAGAGGATTATGGCAAGGTATGATTGTAGGCGCACTTCCAATTCTAACCTTTATTAACTTTATTTGGCTCATTCGATATAGTACTTTTAGAGCAAGAGATATCGGTATGGGAGGACAAAAAACAAAGATTTTCTATTCTATAGTTTTTTTGCTTCTCCTTATTTCCATATTTTTCGTTATTAAAACTGGAAATATGATGCTCGGATATATGTGGTATGCGCTTCTACTTTTACATATTCCATTTTTCATGATAATGCCGGGAGCAAAAGGAAAAAATGAGTTTGGATACAAAACAGAAAGCGGAAAGCGAATTGATATCGCATTATTTTTTATAGTAAATATTGCCTTAACAGTAGCTTTCTTTTTCTTGGGATCATTCATTGCTAGAGTTTTAATCGCCCTAGGGTGTCTGGGGTGGTTTGTGCATAGCAAAACTAAAAAGAAGAGCCAGATACAATAATTAGAAATCATTCTGAAATCATACGTGTTTTTTCTTATAATAGAGGGCTGATTTATTCATAAAAAAGGATTTGTCGCCATGCCTGAAACTAATCACCCTCGCCCTATTGTGCTCTGTATTTTAGATGGTTGGGGTTATCGTACAGATCCTAAAAACAATGCGATTGCAACCGCAGAAACACCCAATTGGGAGGAGTTCAAAACCTATGGCGCTTGTACCTTATTAAAAACATCGGGAGAGTCTGTCGGATTACCTGAAGGACAAATGGGAAATTCTGAAGTGGGGCATATGAATATTGGTGCAGGGAGAGTCGTCTATCAAGAGCTTTCTCGCATTAATCAAGCCATTGAAACTCAAGAATTTGAGAAAAATCCCATCATCACGAAGATGCTTTCTGATTTACACGCAACCCAAAAAGCGCTCCATATTTTCGGGCTCCTTTCAGATGGTGGCGTTCATGCAGAAGAATCTCATATCCATGCCATGATAAAAATGGCTGCAAATGCGGGATTATCTAAAATATACTTACACGCATTTTTAGATGGTCGAGATACCCCTCCTCGCTCAGCAACACTTTATATCGAGCGAGTGGAAGCCTTATTTAACGAGCTAAAAGTTGGGCGTATCGCAACTATGATCGGGCGTTACTACGCAATGGATCGTGATAACCGTTGGGATCGTGTTGAAAAGGCGTATCAACTTGTCTCTCAAGGCATTGGTGAATTTTCTGCAAAGAGCGCATTAGAAGGACTTGAGAAAGCGTATCAACGTGATGAAAATGATGAGTTCATCCATGCCACAGTGATTGGAGAAGCAGTTCCCATTAAAGAGGGTGATGCGGTTATCTTCATGAATTTCCGTTCGGATCGAGCGCGAGAGTTGACCTATCCTTTTACAGAAGATCATTTTGAAGGATTCCCTCGCCAATATCGCCCGAAGCTCTCTCACTTTGTAACGCTCACAGAATATAAAAAAGGGCTGAATGTCGCGGTTGCCTTTCCTCCTGTCGCCCTTATCAATGGACTCGGTGAAACAGTCGCTAATCATGGTTTATCACAACTTAGAATTGCGGAAACTGAAAAATATCCACATGTCACATTCTTCTTTAATGGTGGACGCGAAACGGTTTTTGAAAATGAATCACGCATTTTGGTCGATTCCCCAAAAGTTGCAACGTATGATCTCCAACCTGAAATGAGCGCCCCCGAGGTGTGTGGTAAATTATGCGATGCAATTCGCTCGCAGAAATTTGACTTAATCATCTGTAATTTTGCAAACCCAGATATGGTCGGTCATACAGGTGTATTTGATGCGATTGTCGAAGCGGTTGAAACTATCGATGACTGTATTGGTGAGGTGTATGATGCCGTTGAAGAGGTCGGTGGAGAGCTTTTATTAACCGCAGATCATGGGAATGCGGAACTCACTTGGGATGAGGATAAGAATCAGCCACACACTGCTCATACAACGGGGCCAGTACCTCTGATTTATTTAGGGCGCCCAGCGACGCTTTCCAATGGCGCGCTGTGCGATCTTGCACCGACGATTTTAGGGCTTTTAAATCTCCCACAACCGAAAGAGATGACCGGTAAAAATCTCATTCATTTTCTATAACGGACGGAAAGGAAACACAATGATGCTAAAGACAAGAATGATGATGATGATGCTATTAACGACCTGTTTGGCAGTCAGTTATGCAGACCCAAAAGTAGAAGCTCAAACGGCAGAAACGCAACCTAAAAAACAAGAACTCCCTGTAAAAGATTTACAGCGTTTTGTCGAGGTATTAGAGACTTTAAAAAGCAACTACGTGGATGAAATCTCTGATGAAACCTTAATTGACAATGCAATCCGTGGAATGATCTCAGGATTAGATCCGCACTCTGAATACTACGATGCGAAAGCCTTTAAGGGAACACAGGAGTTTTCGACAGGCTCTTTTGTTGGAATTGGCGTTGAAGTGATAGGCGAAGATGGACTAATTCGCGTGATCTCTCCCATGAATGATTCTCCCGCACAAAAAGCAGGGATTAAAGCGGGTGACCTTATTATCAAAATAGATTCAACTGCGGTGCAATCTATGGATGTCGGCAAAGCGATTGATCTCCTTAAAGGTGAGCCAAATTCATCAGTAACCTTAACGATTATTCGAGAAGGCAGCCGCTCTCCGATTACGACAACGGTTTTACGAGATGTAATTAAAACTAAAAGCGTCACAAGTGAACTTATTGATGATCAATATGCTTATGTTCGGTTGTATCAATTCCAAGATCGTGCGGTCGATGAGATAAAAGATGCGATTGTCGAGATGGCACGTAAAGCTAATGCAAAAAAAGGTGCGGTTAAGGGAATGATTCTTGATTTAAGAAATAATCCTGGTGGCGTGCTAGAGCAAGCCGTTCGGATTTCTGATCTTTTCTTAAACTCAGGCTTAATCGTCTATACACAGGGAAGAGATGCGGACTCTCGCCAAGAGTTTTCAGCGCAACCTGGGGATCTTTTAGATGGATTGCCATTAGTTGTGCTTATTAACGTCGGCTCTGCCTCAGCTTCGGAAATTGTTGCAGGTGCGCTTCAGGATCAAAAACGCGCAGTGATTGTTGGAGAAAAAAGCTTTGGAAAAGGTTCTGTACAAGTTGTTCAGCCTCTTTCTGATCAAGAGCACGGCATGAAATATACGACCGCTCGTTACTACACACCATTGGGGCGTTCAATCCAAGCCAATGGCATTATCCCCGATATTGAACTTCTCTCTTTAGAGGTTAAAGAAGGGGCTAAAAATAGTGATTATACGATTCGTGAAGAGAATCTTGCGAAGCATATCGAGAACTTAAAAGATGCAAATGCAAGCTACTTTTATCAACCTCAAAAAGATAAAGCACGTGAGCTCTCAACGGCAGATAATCAGCTCTACGAAGCACTCAATATTTTAAAGAGCTTGATTTACCAAAACGTTAAAGAGAACGTAACCCCATAATTTACTTTGGACACACCATGGAATTCATTACGATTCAAGGGGCTCGCACCCATAATCTAAAAAACTTTGATTTAAAGCTCCCTCGCAATCAACTTATCGTGATTACTGGGCTTTCGGGCTCAGGCAAATCCTCACTTGCGTTTGATACGCTCTATGCAGAAGGGCAACGTCGCTATGTTGAGTCGCTCTCTGCTTATGCGCGTCAATTTTTATCAATGATGGATAAGCCTGATGTTGATCACATCGAGGGGCTTTCCCCTGCGATCTCTATTGAGCAAAAATCAACGTCGCATAATCCTCGTTCAACCGTTGGAACGGTAACGGAGATTTATGACTACTTGCGTCTATTATTCGCAAGAATTGGAATTCCGTACTGCCCGACTCATCATATTGCACTTCATGCACAAACGGTGTCGCAAATGGTGGATCAAATCATTGCGCTTCCTGAAGATGCACGTGTCATGCTCCTTGCTCCGATTATTCGTGATCGCAAAGGGGAACATCTTAAATTAATCGAAGGATTAAAATCTAAAGGATTTTTAAGGCTTAGAGTCGATGGCGACGTTTACGAAATTGATGAATTGCCCACAATTAATCCTAAGCAAAAACATACGATCGAAGTGGTAGTAGACCGCTTTAAAATCCGAGAAGATATCAAGCAACGCCTTGCTGAATCGATCGAAACGGCATTGCAACTCT
>CAZBKP010000152.1:0-4607 GCA_964492525.1 uncultured Cardiobacteriales bacterium | reverse complement strand
AACATTTGAAGTTTCAAGTGCTCCAAATAGGATCGGATTGACAATCCTATCGCCACAATAAACGTGAATAAAAATAATCCAAAGATCAAGCCTGTTTCTCTAAAAGCAAGTGCAATCAGCACAGGGGTAAACGTCCCCAATGTTTGAACACCCACGATATTTCTAAAAAGTAAAATAACAAGGACACCAAAAGGAATGACGATCATCGTTAAATATGTTTCTTGAATCTGTATCGGCAAACTATACAAAGAAAATGCCAAGAAACTACTAGATGGCGTGCTTTCCAATTTATTTGCAATCAATCCGATTGACGTAAGCTCTCGATTATCTAAACTAAAGTTTACTTTTACATTTTGAGCATTAGTAACGGTTAAAAGTTTTTCATCTCCTACCCACCAAATTAAACGATCTGCAGGTAGCCCTTTCTGCCCTGTTTTTAAACTAAAGTATTGCCACGCACCGCGCTTCTGTTTTTTATCTTTATCACTGCTCTTTTGCTCAGTCTCAATGTAACTTCTTACCCATAATTCAGGCTCTTGATTACTTCCCACTGCCAACTTTAAAGTATGCACTGCTTGAATAGGAATATGTGCCTGAGAAAGTAGTATTGTCAATTTCTCAAATTTATTTTCTGGACTTCGATTACTTCCAAGTAGAACTTTTACTAAATCATTATTAGGATCATTCAATATCTGAATCGCTTCCGTAATAAAAGATGAAGTATCTGAAGATTGAGAACGAATCGTTGCAATGAGACCATCCGCTGCAGTTTGCTCAGGTCCTGATAATGAAATTGCATCCGTATAAATTGCCCCTTTAGGCCCAGAGAATGATTTATTTGCACTCTCTTCCTGTGAAACTAATAAACGATAATAGAGTGTTTGTTTCCCAGAGACTCTTCGAGAAGAGAGAGAAAGCACTTGATTTCCTAAGTCATCCTCTTCTCTCACAATTCCATACTGATTGGTCACAATATTATCTTGATCAAAACGGATTGCAGGTGATGAGTTTACTTTCGAAGGAACCATTAAATCGATTTTAACGGGCTTTGTCCCTTGTACTGAGAAATTAATCTGTGTATCCACTGTCCAAAGTGCACCTGTTGCCTGCTCTGTCACAGGAATTTTTAAAACAAAAACCTGATATAAAATAGAGCCAGTCCCCAAGCAAAACAACGTAAGAATTAAGATCTTTAAATGCAACGTAAGTGATTTCATTATTTTCTCTGACTCAAAGGGTTATTATTTACAAAGAACTTTTGATTGAAACTTTTCGGAAGGATCTACGACTGCACCAAAAGTAATCAATGCATTCGCCCCCATCAAAAAGTTATACTCAAAATTGGAACGATCAGATAAATTGACATCGATAGAATGTTTTTTATTCCCTAAACATACGGGAAGCTCAATCACAGGTCGTTCCGTATGCAAAACATCTTCATCGCTACACGCATCCGCAATTCTACGTTTAATTTTACTGATTTTTTTTACAGGATACTCATAGACTGTTTTGCTTTCATCATCCAAAACCCGAAAACGAACCCAGTTTTTTCCAGACTTTTTATAAAGCTCAATATCTGTCGCTCCTAAAGAAGAGGTTAAAGCGCCTGTATCAAGCTTTGCTTTCATTTTAATACTATTTAATGTTGGTAAAACCACTCTTTCATACCGACCATAAATAACTTTTGAGTCATCATCATCTGCCATTACAAAAGAAGTTGCCACCATAAAAAAATAGAAGAATATGACATTTTTTTTCAAAAAATACTGCCTCATTTTAATTCCTTTGATATTGACGTTTTTAATATCCGCCTTTTCTAACAGCGGCATATTTTATCATGATTTTATCTGTAAATAGATAATTTACTTTTTCATCGCTGCTTGTAATGCAAGTTTTATCATGACATCTACCGCCATGTTTTCTTTTGCAATTTGTTTAACCATTTTTTCCGCTTCAGATGCTTTATACCCTAACGCTGTAAGTGCGAGAACCGCATCCTGAATAGGATTTCTATGAGCTTCCAAAAGATCACTTTCGAGAGACACACCACTCTCCGAAACCTTTCCTTTGACTTTATCTTTAAGTTCTAATATTAAACGCTCTGCAGTTTTCTTTCCTATTCCAGGCACTTTAGTCAAACGGATAATATCTTCATCATGAATCACCTGATATAGCTCAAGCGCAGAGAGTCCTGACAATATCACAATTGCACTTTTAGGCCCAATCCCTGAAACTTTAATGAGTAATCGAAACGCTTCACGCTCTTCTTTAGTAGCAAATCCATAGAGCAAAATCGCATCTTCACGCACAATTTGCTGAATATATAGTGTAAATATCTCATTGAGACTTGGAAGTACACTAAAGGTCGAAATCGGAACTTCGACCTCATACCCAACGCCATGGACATCAAGCACAACTAAATTGGGTGAGTTTTTTTCTGCTACATTTCCCGTCAAACGCCCTATCATACAAGCACCTCCACAAGATGAGAGTGATACGCATGCGTAAGTGCGGCAGCGAGAGCATCTGCCGCATCCGCTTGCGGTTTTTTCCCCAGTGTTAATAAATGCATCACCATATGTTGAACCTGATCCTTAGCTGCATGTCCATTTCCTACAACCGATTGCTTAATGCGTGTTGCACTATATTCAAAGATAGATAAATTTGCGAGTGCAGCCGCACACAATACAACCCCCCTTGCCTGCCCTAACTTAAGGGCAGATTGAGGATTTTTATGAATAAAAACTTGCTCTATCGACAGCACGGAGGGCTGATACATTCCAATCAGCTGATCAATCCCTTCAAAGATTGTTTTCAACCGAATGGGCATATCATCCGTCGTCTTCATCCGAATACACCCACTATCAATATAAGTCGCTTTACGATTTTTCCATTCAATGACTCCGTAGCCTGTAATACGGCTTCCGGGATCAATGCCAAGAATGATCACAAGATCCTTTTAAAGTTGCTTCAAAATATCTTCAGAGATATCGGCATTGGAATAGACGTTTTGTGTATCGTCCAAATTCTCAAGCATATCCAACATTTTGATCATCTGCTTTGCATCCTCTAATGACAAAGAGACGTTATTCGCCGCACGCATCGTCACTTCTGACTCTTCAGGTGTTAAGCCTTTTTCAACCATGGCATTATAGACATCTGCATAGTTTTGTGGCGTGGTTAAAACATCAATCGAAGAGTCATCATTGACGATAACATCATCCGCCCCTGCCTCAATCGCAGCATCGGTAATCGCCTCTTCATCTGAACCTGAAGGATAGGATAAAATTCCTGTTTCAGTAAATTGGAAGGAAACTGAACCTGTGACGCCCAAATTTCCGCCGCACTTTGTAAAAGCATGACGAACTTCGCCAGCGGTACGATTTCGATTATCCGATAAACAATCGACCATAACGGCAACGCCCCCAGGACCATAACCCTCATAACGAATCTCTTCTTGGGCATTATCAGAATCTCCGCCCAATCCTCGTTTAATCGCTCGCTCTATGGTGTCTTTAGACATATTCGCTGCAAGTGCTTTATCAATGACCAATCGTAACCGAGGATTGGTGGCAGGATCACCATTACTATTCATTCGTGTTGCAATGGTAATTTCACGAATAAAACGAGTGAAAATTTTTCCTCGTTTTGCATCTTGAGCGCCTTTTCGATGTTGAATATTTGCCCATTTACTATGACCTGCCATAGATAACTCCTTAATCTAGAATTAATGCACGCTTAAAAGTCGCATAGTTTACCATAAGTTTTATTATACAATTCACTCAAGATCGATTATCGACCCAAATAAGTGGACGTTAAAAACCGAATCAGATAATATCTTTGAAAAGTAACTAACAGGGAGACATTATGAGACTTTTACTATCCTTTATCTTTGCACTACTACCTTCCATCAGTATGGCGAGTGAATTTAATGGTGCAACGGCAAGTCTCTTGTGGACCATTCCTTTTGCCGCACTCTTATTATCTATTGCCATTTTCCCTTTAGTTGCGGCTCATGTTTGGCACAAACATTTTGGAAAAATCACAGCCGCGTGGTGTTTAAGTTTTCTAATCCCCTTTACCGTTGCCTTTGGAGTGAATGAAGCATTCCATGTTGTCACCCATGCGCTTATTTCCGAATATATTCCCTTTATTATTTTGATTTTCTCTCTTTTTGTTGTTTCAGGCGGAATCTTTGTTGAGGGCGATTTAAAAGGCACTCCAAAACTCAATACCATTATCCTTCTTATTGGAACCTTTCTTGCCTCTTTTATGGGAACAACAGGTGCTGCGATGCTTTTAATTCGCCCACTTTTGAGAGCAAATGCACATCGTAAACATCGTGTTCATATTGTTGTCTTTTTCATCTTTATGGTTGCCAACGTGGGCGGCAGTTTAACTCCGTTAGGTGATCCTCCCCTCTTTCTTGGTTTTCTAAAAGGTGTGAGCTTCTTTTGGACCATGCAACATATGTTCCTTCCTCTTTTAATTACGACAGTCATTTTGGCGACCCTCTTTTTTATTATTGACCGTCATTACTTCAATCAAGAAAATATCGCAAAGACAAAAACAGGAACGAAACTTAAAATTGCAATTCAAGGAAAGCA
>CAZBKP010000151.1:0-4646 GCA_964492525.1 uncultured Cardiobacteriales bacterium | reverse complement strand
AGGAACATTAACACCTGAAGAGGCTGCACGTTGGAATCAGATCAAAACAGACTTTGTGCGTAATAAATCCTTAGGCGGTGATGATGTCGATACAGGTGGCAAGATTGTGATGCAATTATCCGACCTTGTTCGTGGTATTGAAAGTTTAAGTAAACAAAGTGCGAATACCCAAATTGATAAAGTTGGAACAGAACTTGAAGCTTTGGTAAATCAAGTAAAATCCATGTCTGAAAATAAACATAGCATTGCCGTGGGCTTAAAAATTGCACAGCACTTAGATACATTAACGAATAACTTAAGTAATCAAAGCCAATCTGGAGAACAAATCTCTAAACATATGACTATTCAATTGCAAGCGCTTGCAAAGAATATGGATGCAATTAAAGAGGCACTCTCTCGTCCAAGTGATTTTGCAGAACTGACTACTCAACTTTCAGCACTTGTTAAGGAAGTCAAAGCATTACAAGGAAAACGCGAAATTCGGGTGGTGCATGAGAATAGACAGCAAAATAGGTAGAGATAGCTTGATACTATAACTTGCTAATATTTAAGAGGAATATTAATGTATAAAACTAAAAAAAACATATTGAGATTATTTTTCATATTTAATCTTGTTTTATTATTATCAGGATGTTTCGGTATTAAAGAAATTCCAGAGAATAAGAAAAACTATATTGGAACATGGAGAGGGGAGTTTATAGTCCTTACGATTACGCCCGATGCTCATGTCGAGTATCGCTATAAAAAAGGAAATGTTTCTAAATCAATATCAGGTCCAATTTCAGGATTTGAAGGAGATGATTTTAAGGTTGGAATATTTGGATTAAATACAATTTTTAAAGTTAAAACGATTCCTTTTTATGAAAAAGGTGAATGGAAAATGGTTGTAGATGATCAGCTCGTTACTCGAAAAGACGATTCAGTAATCTAAAATAACTATATAATAAAAAAGCCACTTTATTAATATATTAAAGTGGCTTTGAACTCTTAATTAATTTGAATTTACTTTCTAAGTTTTGCAGCAGTTCTTAGGCGAAGCGCATTTAGTTTTATAAAGCCCTCCGCATCTTTTTGGTTATATGCACCTGCATCATCCTCAAAGGTTGCAATATTCATATCAAATAAGGAACTATCAGATTTACGTCCTGCAACCATCACATTTCCTTTATAAAGTTTTAAACGTACGACACCATTAACATTTTTCTGTGATTCATCAATTAAAGCTTGAAGCATTAAACGCTCAGGGCTCCACCAATAACCGTTATAAATTAAGGTCGCATAACGAGGCATTAATTCATCTTTCAAGTGTGCGGCTTCACGATCTAATGTGATTGACTCAATCGCACGATGTGCTTTTAAAAGAACAGTTCCCGCAGGTGTTTCATAGCAACCACGAGCCTTCATTCCTACATAGCGATTTTCAACGATATCGGTACGGCCAATACCATTTGCCCCAGCTATTTTATTTAATTCTTCCATGACAGTTGCAGGAGATTTTTTTACGCCATCGATCGCAACAACATCACCTTTTTCAAATGTTAATTCGATATAGGTCGGGGTATCAGGCGCTTTCTCAGGAGAAACCGTCCAGCGCCACATTGCTTCTTCAGGCTCACTCCAAGGGTCTTCAAGCACAAGGCCTTCATAAGAGATGTGGAGAAGGTTCGCATCCATTGAGTACGGAGATTTTTTACCATGACGATCAATCGGAATATTATTTTTTTCTGCATATGCAAGTAGTTTTTCACGTGACATTAAATCCCACTCACGCCAAGGAGCGATCACTTTAACATCAGGTTTTAACGCATAAGCGCCAAGCTCAAAACGAACTTGGTCATTTCCTTTTCCTGTTGCGCCATGAGAAATGGCATCCGCATTGGTTTCATTTGCAATTTCAATTAATCGTTTTGCAATTAAGGGGCGGGCGATAGACGTTCCTAAAAGATACTCACCTTCGTATATGGTATTTGCTCTAAACATAGGGAAAATAAAGTCACGCGCGAACTCCTCACGAAGATCATCGATGTAAATTTCTTTTACACCAAAAGCTTTTGCTTTCTCACGAGCGGGCTCAACTTCTTCTCCTTGGCCAATATCTGCTGTAAATGTAACAACTTCACATTGATATTCATCTTGAAGCCACTTCAAAATGACTGAGGTATCAAGACCTCCAGAGTAGGCGAGCACAACTTTATTAACTTTACTCATTATTTTAAGCTCCTATGCTTATTTTTTTAATTGAAAAAGAGATTCCAATTCTGGAATATTTTGTTTGTCTGATATGAACAGAATAAGATGATCATTCTCCATAATAGCGACATTCTTGAGAGAAACAAGTACCTGTCCATTTCGAATGAGACCCGCAACAGTAATTCCTTCGGGCCAATCGATTTCTTCAATTGTTTTTCCAATAACTTTTGAGTCCTCAGAATCATCATGAACAATAAGTTCAAAAGCTTCTGATTCTCCCGTTCTGAGTGAGTACAACTGGACGACATCACCTTTACGAATATAAGTTAAAAGAACGCCTAAGGTAACTTGTTGTGGAGAAAATGCAATGTCGATATTGGATTCATTTTGCACAAGATCAACAAATGAGCTACGATTAATGAGTGTAATGACACGCCTTGCACCCAATCGTTTTGCGAGCATACTTGAGAGAATATTAGTCTGCTCATCATCTGTAACTGCGCAAAAAACATCCATTTGCTCAACATTCTCATCATAAAGTAAATTTTCATCGGTACAATCACCATTTAAAACTAAAGTATTTTTAAGATGGGATGTTAGTTTGACCGTCTGCTCTCGATCATATTCAATGATTTTTACTCTTAATTCATCTTCAAGTGCATTTGCAAGACGATAGCCAATATTTCCTCCACCCGCAATCATCACTTTTTTTGCAACTTTAATGGAAGGGCGGAGCTCTGCCATCATTAACTTAGCATGACGACGCGCACATAAAAAATAGATTTCATCATCGTCTTGAATGACTGTTTTGCTAGTAACATCAATGGGCTCATCATCTCTAAAGATAGCGACAATCCGAACATCAATTCCTGGTAGATGTTCAGGAAGATTACTAATTGGGAATCCAATTAAACGCCCACCTTGTTCTGCAACTGTCGAAACAATAAGTACCCGACCTTTATCAAAACGGAGAACTTGCTGTGCTCCTGGAAGATCTATAATATTTTTAATCTGTTCTGTAACGAGTGCCTCAGGGCTAATAATCACATCAATGTTAAATGCTTTTTCAATTTCATGCCCAAAGATATCAGCATATTCTATATATGAACGAGAGCGGATTCGCGCTACTTTTAGCCGCACATTAAAAAGTGTATGTGCAATTTGACAAGCAATCATATTGACTTCATCACTAGAAGTGACCGCGATAATGATATCCGCATCTTGTGCCCCAGCTTCGTCTAAAACGTGTGGAAGTGCAGCATTTCCTTTAACTGTTCGAATATCATATCTTTCTTGTAAATTTGCAAGCGAGGTATAGTTAATGTCGACGACGGTGATTTCATTTTGAGGTTCTTGCGAGAGAATGCTTGCGGTATTTGATCCGACTTGTCCTGCGCCAAGAATTAGAATTTTCATGAAATTTTCCCTTGAGGAAATTTAAATACAAAGCGATCATTCTAAATTGTAAATAGTGAGTTTTCAATAAAAATTAAGCGTCAAATATGAAATACAATTATGGTAAAATCATAAAGTATTAAATTTTTAAAAGGACAAAAAATGAATGACTTAACACTTGCATTTGCACTAGGAGGATTGGTAGGAATAGTTATCGGTCTAACAGTTGCCAAGATTGGACAAACAAAGAAAAAAGAAAGTCAGGCAAAAGCATAAAAGATGGTATTCTTAAAAGAATTAAGTGATATAGTATTGATTATGTGGTGATTATTAAAAATTAACAAAAGGAGCATTAAATGAATACAACAGTTATTTTAGTTATAGTTGGAATTGTTGGTATTATCATTGGTTGGATTTTAGCTAAAATTGCAAATGGGCAACAAAGTGAAGAAATTTCCAAGTTAAAAAATGAGTTGCAATCTGCTGAGAAAAAACTGAAAGAACAAGTTGAACATTTTGAAGCTTCTGAAAATATTATCCATAAACTTGCAACAGATTTTAAAGAACTTTATGTTCATATGAAAGAAAATGATCACTCAAAATTAGAAGAAAAAGTAAAGGGATTGATTATTGACAGTGAAAATATCGCAGGAAATATCGCACATAAAATAGTAGAAGAGGCAAAAACAATTGAAGAAGAAATTAATGATGTAATCAATGAAACTGCTGAGAAGATTGCTTCTGAAACAGAAATGCAACATAAAGATGCATCAGCAGATGATGAAAATAAAGATGTAAAAGAAAATGATTCTTCTGATAAAACAACTGAGGAAGAAAAGCATGAAGATGAAACAGTAGAAGCAATACATGAAACTGATGAATCTAATGAAAAGGAAATAGAAAAAGCTCAGTAAAATATTTAGTTTTATAATTGATGCATAATCAATAGTCAAAATTTGTATTGACCAAAATACATAAATGCTTATAATACACGCTCTATATCTTAAAGCGGGAATAGCTCAGTTGGTAGAGCACAACCTTGCCAAGGTTGGGGTCGCGAG
>CAZBKP010000150.1:0-4683 GCA_964492525.1 uncultured Cardiobacteriales bacterium | reverse complement strand
TGTAAATCTTGCGAGAACGCTTGATACGCTTAAGGAAATGGGAATCTGGATTGCAGGCTTTGCAGGAGAAGCAAAAGAGACGATCTTTCAAGCGAATTTAACAGGAGCCCTTGCTATTATCATGGGATCAGAGGGTGAAGGAATGAGGAGACTCACCAAAGAACGCTGTGATTTTCTGGTCAAAATCCCCATGAAAGGAAAGATCGAAAGCTTGAATGTTTCGGTTGCGACAGGCGTTGCATTATCGGAAAGCTTTAGACAAAGAGGATAGCCCATCCTTTAAAACAAATTAGAAAAGATGAGCTACACAATAACACTCTTATTCAAGAATTTTTATAAAAAGATTTTAAAAGTCATGTCGTATTCCTATACTAAAAGCGTCATTTTTGAATGTTTTAGATCGAAATGTAGTTGAAGCACTCAAAGGGTTTTCATATATATATGATCCTGAGAATCTTTGTCTTACCTTGCTATTTTCATATTCCAACCAAACTTTAGTACGGGTTGAAAGTGCCTGTTCAAAACCAAGCGCCCAAGTTGTCAATTTATTATGTTCGCGATCCCATGATCCCAAATAGGATTGACGTTTCTTAGCTGAAGCCTGCCCATAAGTAAGTCTAACAGTACTTGAGTTATCTGGACCAAATGAATAATGTCCACCAATATCCCATCCTGTTGCAGAATGTTTGAAATTACTATCCCCTACTTTTACATCATCCCAAAATAATTCAGAACGAATATTTCCTGTTCCAAAGCTATAGCCACTTTTATGTGTTGCACTTGCAACATCAGCATTTATCCCCCAATTATCTTGATTAAATCCAAGTTGAAGTCCATAGCTATAAGCACGTTTTTCATTTTTGAGGAAATCAGCAGTCAAAAAAGCTGTCTTAGCATAAAATCCAGAATCGTGCTCATATTCAAGTGCAACAGTGTATAAATCAACGCCTCTATTTTTATTATAAAGCATGGTTCCATCATCATTCTCAAACTCTCTTGAAAGCATTGTTGCCATCGTAATACTAAAGCCTGAAAATGTAGGGGATTTATACGAAATTGTTTTTCCAAGATACTCGTACATCTCTGCATCAAAAGTATTTAATGATCCCATTTCTCCGTACATGACATCGCCTGCTGCTGCCATTGAAGCAGATGTTCCCACCGCATTAAATTGGTCTACTTCACTATCACCTTTAACTGCAGCATAAAAAGGATTATCCATTCTACCAATCGATAAAGTACCAAAATTCGATTGGATCCCTATAAATGCGACATTATTCTCAAAACCCTCACCAGAGTTTCCACCTTCTGCCCCGTTAAATCCCCACTCTAATTGGTAAATAATCGATAAATCATTTCCAATTTTCTCTTCACCCTTAAAACCAATATATGAGCCATAATCTTCCACATCAAATCCTCTCTTTCCATATCGAGTTGGATGTGTAAATAGGCTTCCATCGGCAGATTGTAAAATTACATTTCCAGGCACAATATTATGATTATACCCATAGGTAACGCCTAATTGAATTGATCCATAAAAACTCGAGTTTGCTTGCGCTGATGAGAGAAATATTGCTGAAAGAAATGCTGTTGCTAAAATTTGTCTTTTCATAAATTTATCCTAATGATTAATCATTACTACATCTGATTGATAATGTAGATCATATTACAATTAAATGAGAATAAACATCAATTGATATTTAATCCTAATTA
Organism: uncultured Cardiobacteriales bacterium; assembly: GCA_964492525.1. Taxonomy (GTDB): domain Bacteria; phylum Pseudomonadota; class Gammaproteobacteria; order Cardiobacteriales; family Wohlfahrtiimonadaceae; genus Wohlfahrtiimonas. Next base: position 2,970 of record CAZBKP010000150.1, on the reverse strand, counting down.
AATTTATATTACTAAAAATCTCCAAAAAAAAACGCACCTCCAACAAAAGAGGCACGTTATAAAATCTATAACAAAACAATAGCACATAGCACTAATGATGATTGCCCCAATTCGTTGAGTTTTAGCACTGTACGGCATAAGATTTATGCCTAGCTACATTAAAAACCACCTTAATTCGATGGTCTCTGTTAAACCCGTTGGCGTCTTTGGACGTTTCTGGGCAGTAGCGTATCTCCGTACAGGAGCCTCACCTAACGAGGTATCATTTATGCGAGGTATTATAAAAACAAAGAAAATAAAAGCAACCTTTTTAGGTTAGATTCAAAATATTAAAAAGTGACTTACCTATAAATTAATAACTTGAGGATTATCCCCTTTTTGCCGATAAAACTTAAAACGAGATCGACCACATTCTAAATGATGGGGTTGTTGGTACATTATCTCAATCGTTCTATTGTAGGCATCATAACCATCGAAAGGTTGTTCATCGAGTTGGAAAAGCACATCTTTAGGAAAATTGATGTTTTCATTATTCGTTAAGATAATCTTATCTAATGGATCAATCTTTTTATCACTAGATAATATCAAACGATGTGGAATAAAACTTTCTGGAGAAATAGACCAAAGTAGTTCGTTGAGAGTATGTAGTAATTCATCATTCTTGCTATAAATTAATACATGATTTCCTGATTCGTAGGCTTTAATAATGAGCTGTATAACAACCGCATAATAACGTTTTAGTTGATCTGATTGTAAAATATAAAAAGTAACAGTACTCATTGCTAAATCATCAATATTGTAAGAAAGAAACTATTGTAAGAACTTTTAATGAAAATTTCATGATTAAAAGGTAAAATCACACTCTATTTGCTAAAGATAAAATGACAGAGAATAAATATTATGAAGTTTGAGTTACTTTCTACAGAAGGAATGGCACGCAGAGGGCGAATCACATTTGAAAGAGGGACGATTGAAACCCCTATCTTTATGCCTGTGGGCACTGTAGGAACTGTTAAAGCGCTTACGCCAAATAACCTTTTAGATGCAAATGCTCAAATCATTCTCGGAAATACTTTTCATCTTTGGCTACGACCAGGTTTGGATGTAATTAATGCACATGGTGATCTTCATGATTTTATGCATTGGGAAAAACCTATTCTGACAGATTCTGGAGGATTCCAAGTTTTCTCGCTTGCGGCACTTCGTAAAATTTCCGAAGAAGGCGTAAAATTCCGCTCGCCTTTTGATGGAAAACACTGTTTTTTAGATCCTGAAACTTCTATGGAAATTCAGCGTAGACTAGGATCAGATATTGTAATGGCATTTGATGAATGTACACCGTATCCTGCCGATTATAAAACTGCAGAAACATCCATGATGCTTTCTATGCGTTGGGCAAAGCGCTCTAAAAATGCGTTTAAAGGGAATCCAAATGCACTTTTTGGGATTATTCAAGGCGGAATGTATGATGATCTTAGATTACGATCTTTAGAAACTCTTCTTGAAATTGATTTCCATGGTTATGCTGTTGGTGGACTTGCAGTGGGGGAACCCATGGAAGAGAGACATCGCGTTTTAGAATTCTTAACACCTAAGATGATTGTAAATAAACCTCGCTATTTAATGGGGGTTGGAAAACCTGAAGATCTCGTAGAATGTGTGGATAGAGGCATTGATATGTTCGATTGTGTGATGCCAACTCGTAATGCAAGAAATGGTCACCTCTTTACACGATTTGGCGATGTTCGAATCCGAAACCAGAAATATCAATTTGATACGAATCCTATCGACGAGACATGTACATGTTATACATGCCAAAATTTTTCGAGAAGTTACCTTCGTCATCTAGATAAAACAAAAGAGCTTTTAGGTGCACATTTAAACTCTATTCATAATATTCACTATTACTTAAACCTAATGCAAGAGATTCGTGACCATTTAGATCAGGGAACATTCCACAAATTTAAACAGCAATTCTATCGCGATAGAGCATTAATTGGTAAAGAGTAGTATTTTCTATGAATATTATCCGTCGCTATATCACTAAAGAGATTGTTACTACGCTTTCAGCAACGCTAATAATATTGCTTTCTATTTTATTGGTACAACGTCTCGCTTTAATGCTTAATGATGCAGCGAGCAGTGGGATGTCATTTAAACTCATTTTTTCTATTTTTGGCGTTCAACTACTAAAATTCACATCTGACCTTTTTCCCATTAGCTTTCTTATGGCAAGTATTATGGCCTTTGGTAGACTTTACAAAGACTCAGAAATGACTGCAATGTATGCACTTGGGATACCAATTAAAGAAATATACCGTCTTTTATTTTATTTAGCACTCCCATTCTCTTTCATACTCATCTTATTAAATTTTTAGATTGTCCCTCAAATTTCCGTTATACAAAAAAGTATGCTAAAACAAGCAAAAGAAGAAGCCCAATTAACCATTATAAAAGCTGGCACTTTTAGTGAACTAGCAAAAGGCAAACATGTAGTTTATGTAAAATCTTTATCAGAAGACCAAAAAACAATTAAAGAAATTTTTGTAAAAAGTTTTGAGCAAGATGACAAATATTCAATTACTTTAGCAAAAAAAGGAAAACAATTTATAGATCCTAAAACAGATACACGTTTTTTAATATTACAAGATGGTACTCGCTATACGTTTGAAAATAACAACACTGATGTACTTTATTTTGATCAGATACAACTTAGACTTGATTCATCTCAATCAAATGAAATTCCTAGATCATCTACTATTCCAACAGCAACTTTATTTAAAACGATCCATGACCCTTTTTCACAAAAAGAAATTACACTACGACTATCAAATTCGATTAGCTTATTTATCCTTGTTCTAGTAATTCCTGCACTTGCACACTCAAAACCAAGAGAGGGTCGTTTTGGACGTTTGCTCTATGCAATTATTCTTTATGTTATTTATTTCAACCTATTAGGTCTTGCACAAA
>CAZBKP010000149.1:0-4708 GCA_964492525.1 uncultured Cardiobacteriales bacterium | reverse complement strand
GAAAAAAGATTGTTACACTTCCTCAATCACCATTTTTAGCAGCTTATGGGGCGGCATTAGATACAGTAAAAAATTGAAGATTATTACCTTTTTAAGAATAATCTATAGAAATGCAATTTGCATATCCTTGAATTGTTTTTTGTAGTGCAGTAGGTAGAACATCCATATCTAAACTATCAAGCCAATTCTTAACTTCGAGCACGATGGCTGTATTTCCTTCAATTGAAAGTTTGCGATGGAAAAAAAGTGTATCAGGATCTTCCTTACGAGATGCGAGAAGAATAAGTGGGTTAAATGTAGAGGTTAAAATAACATCTGCACTACTCCAATCACGGACGATTACGATTCTCTGATCCTGAACAGTGATAGCAAGTTCATAGTCTATATCTGAAACTTTAATGACAAGCGTTTTGTTCTCTAAAAATTCAAGCTCATCATCTTGCAATGAATGAGCGAACAGATGATTAAATAATTTTTCAGTAATCAAATTCTTTAAAGGTGCAGGAGTTAGCTTAAGTTGTAGCTTAAAAAACTTAGGAAGAATATTTGGGAAATTTTGTTGAATCATATTCATCGTAGCCTGCCTATAGGTAAATTTAATGGTAATTAGCTTTACATTATATAAGAGGTTGCGTCGAAATAGCTATGAGTGATAATAAACTTAGTGCAAAGGCTAATATTTTTTTCATTCATCGCTTATAATGAATGTATTACTTTATGTTTTTAAGGGGCATTATGGAACCATTATCGATCGTTATCCTCGCAGCGGGACTTGGCACAAGAATGAAGTCAGCACTTCCTAAGCCACTCCATGAGATTGGTGGTAAGCCCATGTTGTCTCATGTGATTGAGACAGCAAAAGAACTTTTACCCAATAAGCTGATTGTCGTTTATGGGCACGAAGGAGATAAACTAAAAGAAGCATATAAGGATGACCAATCACTTACTTGGGTTGAACAAAAAACATTTGAAGGGACAGGAGATGCAGTTCGTTATGCACTTCCAGAGCTTGATGATCCTTCAAAAGTTTTGATTTTGTATGCAGATACACCATTAATTGATGTAGAGACATTAAAAGAGGTTGTAGATGCGTGTGATGAAAAAACGCTAGCGTGGTTAACTGTGAATGCAGACCAGCCTAAAGGCTATGGCAGAATAATCCGTGATGAGAATAATCAGATGATTGCAATCATTGAAGAGAATGAGGCTAATCTAGATGAAAAAAATATTACAGAAGTAAACAGTGGTATTTTTGCAGCCCCTTCAAAATTTCTTCATACTGTCATTCCTCAGATTAAAAACAATAATTCTAAATCTGAATATTATTTGACGGATGTAGTAAATTTTACAAAAACAATGAACATGAAAATTCATACTATTCATGGTGATTTTGCTTTGATTAGAGGAGTTAATAATCGTGTTCAACTTGCAGAGTTAGAAAGTATCTATCAGCATAAGGAAAGAGAACGATTAATGTTAGATGGGATTACGATGATTAATCCCGAAACCGTTTTTATTCAGGGAAATATCACGATCACAGGCAGTGATATCGTTATTGAACCAAATGTAATGTTGAGTGGAGATGTTTCATTAGGAAATAATGTTCGAATCGGAATGGGCAGCACGATCAGGAATAGTACAATCCATGATGATGTCGAAGTTTTGCCTTATTCTCTGATTGAATCTGCGGAGCTCTTTAATCATGTTGCGGTAGGTCCATTTACACGTATTCGTCCAGGAACTACGCTTTTAGAAGGTAGTAAGGTTGGAAACTTTGTTGAGACAAAGAACATGACGCTTGGAAAAGGTTCAAAGGCAAACCATCTTTCTTACCTTGGTGATGCGCAAATTGGTTCGGATGTGAATATTGGAGCAGGAACAATTACATGTAACTATGATGGTGCGAAAAAACACCAAACTATTATTAAAAATAGTGTATTTGTTGGTTCTAATAGCTCATTAGTCGCTCCTATTGTGATTGAGGAAAATGCAACAATTGGTGCAGGAAGCACAATTACTGCAGATGTTCCGAATAATAAACTAGTTATCTCTCGGGCACCGATGAGAGTTGTTAATCAATGGACTCGACCCCATAAAGAATAAAGGCATTTAGAGGAAAGATGATGAAAAATAAAAAGAGATTTATAGTATTATCCGCCGTTGGCGTTTCTGTCTTGGCAGGGGTTTCGTTTGCAGATGTAAATCCTGAGTTGGCAACGAAGAGTGGATGTGTTGCTTGTCATACGCAAGGACAAAGATTAATTGGCCCTTCTTATAATGAAATATATGAAAAATACAAAGCTGATGGCAATGCAGTTTCAATTCTTGTAGATAGAGTAACTAAAGGAAGTTCTGGAGTGTGGGGAAGTATCCCGATGACGCCTAATGCACATGTTCCTAAAGAAGACATTGAAACAATAGTATTAGAAATTCTTAAAAAGAAATAGTTTTTAACTATAGAAAAAAGGCGCTTGTAAAACGCCTTTTTTATTGTGATTTAAGCAATCTTTTTAAATAATTCAATCAATTTTGCTTTATCAAAGAACACTGGATTTGCTCCGGCACAAGCATCCTTCATTGCATTTTCTGCTAAAAGGTCAAAATCAGGATCTTTAACTCCCAATTCTTTCAATGAACTTGGAATCCCCACTTCTTTTGATAATGATTTGATGCGATTAATGACATAATCAACACACTCTTTATCCGTCTTACCTTCAGAATTAAATCCAATCGCTTCCGCAATGGCTCTAAATTTTTCAGGACATGATTTAGCATTCTCTTCTTCAACTATTCCAAGAAGCATTGCATTACAAACACCATGAGGAAGATCATACACTCCTCCAAGCTGATGCGCCATCGCGTGTACATTTCCAAGTCCTGCGTTACTAAATGCGATTCCATTTAAGAAACACGCAAATCCCATTTGCTCACGAGCATTCGCATCATTTCCATTTTTTACTGCAGTAGGTAGATATTTGAAGATTTGTTTAATTGCATAAAGTGCAGTTGAATTAGTAATATCATTCGCGCCTTTAGCCACGACTGCTTCTACCGCATGGGTTAAAGCATCCATTCCAGTTGCTGCAGTTAAGTCTGCAGGTTTAGAAAGCATCAAATCAGGATCATTCACAGTAATTGTTGCAAGAGAATTTGTATCCACCATAATCATTTTAATATGGCGTGATTCATCTGTGATCACGTAGTTGATTGTGACCTCTGCTGAAGTTCCCGCCGTAGTCGTAATTGCGACGATGGGGAGTGATTTTTTCTTACTCTTGTTAATGCCTTCGTAGTCAGTAATTTTTCCACCATTTGTAGCCAAAACTGCAACCGCTTTTGCACAATCTTGTGGAGAACCACCTCCCACAGAAACGATAAAATCACACCCATCTTTTTGGCATTGAGCTAGTGCATCTTCTACGTTTTTTACGGTTGGATTGGGTTTAACATCGTCAAAAACGGAGGTTTTAATGCCTGCTTTTTCTAAAATTTTTACAACTTTATCAACAGTTCCATTCTCATTTAGGAATTTATCGCTGACAACAAATGCTTTTTTACATTCTAGCGTTTTAACAGGCTCTCCAAGATCATTGAGACAACCTTTTCCTAAGAGATTGATAGGGGGGATATAATAAATCATTGTATAACTCCTATTTAGATAAGTGAGACAATAGATAAGCTCAAAATCAATGCAACAATATATAGATTTGATTTTCAGTATGCTGTTGTTAATATATACAGCATATTCAGAAAAATAAATAGCTAAATTGCAAATTTATTTTCCTAACTTATTTATAAATAGGAGGAAAGAATGTGTTGGATACTTTATGACCTGTAGTCGCATCCATAGATCACAAGCGCCAGCAGTTGATCGAGCAAGTAATATTTTGAAGTATGTATCAGAAAATAATGGGGTTACGTACTCACAGATATATCAAAATTTTGATATACCTCAAAGTTCAGTTTCAAATTTACTACATAGTTTAGTTGTAAATGGATTATTAAGACAGAGCAATGGTAAGTATTATTTAGGACTAATCCTACATGAATACGGGTTAAAAGCGGTTGAACAATTTAATATTAAAGAGATTGCCCAGCCGATTTTAGAAGAGCTGAGTGATAAGACGACTTTAGCTTGCCACTTAGGTGTATTAGATAATAAGTCCGCAATTTATCTTTCAAAAGTAGAAAGTAAGAACATCATTTCGATAAAAACATGGATAGGAAAGCGTTTATCTTTGCATAGTTCAAGTCTAGGAAAAATATTGCTCGCTTGGCTTTCTAAAGAAGAACTTGATGAAATTATTCCTTTTGAAATACTACCAAAGAATACTGAACAAACCATTGGGACGAAAACAGAGCTCATAAAAAATTTGATGTTTACGAAAGAACGTGGCTGGGCATCTGATGATAATGAAGATGCTATCGGAGTTTCATGTATTGCCGCTCCCATATTTGACTCATCTAATAAAGTGATTGCCGCAATTAGTACATCAGGAGTTAATTTTCAGGTTAAAGATAAAGAAGCGATCGCAGCGTTAGTTATTGAAGCAGCAAGAAAACTAACACAGGAATTAAGTGGCTCTTAGTTAAGCGATTGGTAAAAAAATGCCCAATTTCTTGGGCATTTTTATTGTGGTGATTTGAAGCGCTTAAGATTAGACGTTATTCTCTTCTTTTTCCTTTTCTACAACGGCAATCCCTAACT
>CAZBKP010000148.1:0-4741 GCA_964492525.1 uncultured Cardiobacteriales bacterium | reverse complement strand
CGCTAAAAAGATTAACATCTTAAATTCTGAGCGAACAAAGATCCCTTTCATAAATACAACCTTTAATATTTTTTAGAAATTATGAATGCAGTGCATTCTGAATGGTTTTAGCTGTTTTCGTGTATACCACAAGCACTTTTGCAATACTTTTAACGGATGATTTTTAATGATCCAAGCCTGCCAAAATAAGCGAATAGTTTAACATGCCTTTGTACCCCTTGCTGTAAACATTTATAAATCTGAATTAGTTAATAGCTTAGCGGGTAAAAGCTAAAATTTCTTAATGCGACGGAACCGAACTATACCCTATAACTATCAAATTCCCAATCTGCAAATACATTAATTTTTGTGGCGATTTCTTGCCATGTCTCCCCTAATATTGAATTTATTTTTTTTCGAATATATGATTCCAGCGCATTAAAGTTATATTCTTGTAATAACAACATATGGTTTAAAATATAAGGCTCTTTGATTGATTCAAGATATTTAGCATTACAAACTTCTAAATAAAAATATTCCTCGCCATCTTTACCTTTTATTCCCACTCCAAGTTCTAAAAGAAGATAAATTTCTTCTTGATTTGGACTATATTCCTTCAAGTCAAGAACATCTGGACTATGAATGCTCTTTAAGTCTGCAAATAGCATAGGTTAATCTCGAATGTATAACTATTCGATAGATTACCATTGTTTTGATTTAATCTAGGAAATATTTGTTCAAAATTAGCCTGATATTTATTTATATGCAGCAAGGCTATATTACTTGTTTGCCCTTTGGGGCAATCCAATCATCATCTTACTAAGAAACGATTTGAAGTGAATCACTGTAGAGAAGGTATATCTGTATTTTATAAACTAGTGACCTAATTTAATTAAAGGTATTGTTATTTCCTATTTTTTTTACAAATATTAATTAGAAAGATCGATAAGTTATGATGTTACAATTAACATAGACTATTTGTTCCAGATAGAATTTAAAGGTGTAAGCTTTGATAAATCAAATAACAGAAATATATGCAAGATCAGGTGAAAGTCTAATTAATCAAGGTATAAAAGAAGGTGTTTTACCTATATCAGAGGTTGAAAACTTTTTAATTTTATTAAATCAAAGTAAATTTATTATTCTTGGTGGTGATGTTTATAAAAAAACTCCTGCTAATTTTGAATATACATATGAGAATTGGCTTTATAACGGTCAAGACAGCAAAGAAAGCATAATAATTGCTAGAAAATATTTAAGTCGTTTTTTAGACAAAAATATTTTTGTATCATTTATTTTAAAATAGATTAAACCTACCGCTAATTTTAATAACGTCTTTAAACGCTTATATTATCCACCTGAAATCATTTTATCGTATTTATTATGGTAGCCTTCTTATTCTCTTAGTTTGAGGTATTTGGAAGAAATAATGTTGAAATGAGGATTATCGTCGATCATTCTATTTGAACCCTGAGACTCCCTTTTACTCCTTGGTTGGCTTATTTCATAAACTCAATTATGAATGCAAAGCATCATATATCACTTTTGCGAGTTTCTCATGGATGCCGGGTACTTTTGCAATATCTTCGATTGATGCCTTTTTCAAGGATTCAAGGCCACCAAAGTGCGTTAATAATTTAGCACGCCTTTGAGGACCAATCCCTGCCACATTTTCAAGGATGGAACGTCGTCTTAATTTATCTCGTTGATTACGATGACCTTCGATTGCGAATCGGTGAGCTTCATCTCGGATTTGGGTAATAAGATGAAAGGCCGCACTTGTGCTCTCAATCTCAATCGGCACATCACTCCCTGCTTTCCATAGGGTTTCGAGCCCGACTTTGCGCCCTTCCCCTTTCGCTACACCAATCAACACTACAGAGTATATTTGCAATTCATCCATCACATCAATCGCAACTTGCAGTTGATTCCGCCCACCGTCAATCAAAAGAATATCGGGCAGAGGGTTCTCTTCAATTTTCTGGAATCGTCGAGTTAATGCCTGCCTCATCGCTGCATAGTCATCTCCTTTGGTAATTCCCTCTATATTAAATCGTCGGTAAAATTTCTTCGTAAATCCTTCTTGCGTAAAGACAACATCTGAAGCCACTGTCTTCTCACCAAAACTATGAGAAATATCGAAGCATTCAATACGTTTAATCCATTCCAATCCAAGTAATTCACTTAAATCGAGTAAACGATGCGCAATACTACTTGAACCTGCTAATTTAATCTCTATGGCTTGCTTAGCATTTCGCTCAGCAAGATCAAGCCATCTTGCGCGCTGACCCCGCACATGAGTTTGGAACACGACCTTGCGGTGGGCAAGCTCACTAAATCCATTCGTCAACCACGTTTGTGACTCTTCCTCAAGGGCAATATTCATAATAATGTGCGAAGGTGGCAAGCGGTGTAGATCATAGTATTGCTGAATAAATCCTTCCATCACTTCAGGCGCTTCTGTATTTTCTGGCACTTTCGGAAAATATGCTCGAGCCCCCAATACCCGTCCATCACGAATCGTAATCACTTCCACAACCGCACATTCCGCCTCTTTTACATAGGCAATCACATCAAGCGATGCATTCCCTTTTTCAATATCATTACTTGACTGAACATATTGTAATGCCTGAATTTGATCCCGAATGACAGCGGCTTTCTCAAATGCGAGGGCATCTACATATTGCTGCATTTTATCCGCAAGTTCTGAAATCAGCGCCTTTGAATTCCCTTCTAAAAACATGACCGCACTCTCTACATCCTGCGCATATTGTGTAACAGAGATCTTTTCAACACAGGGCGCACTACAGCGATTAATTTGATATTGAAGGCATGGGCGGGTGCGATGTTTAAAAAAGCTATCATCACATTGACGCACTTTAAACACTTTCTTCATCAAATCCAGTGTTTCTCTCACCACTGTCGAAGAGGGATAAGGGCCAAAGAATCGCCCTTTCAGTTTCTTATGCCCACGATAATAAGCAAGACGAGGAAATTTATGTGCTGAAAGGTAAATATAGGGATAGCTTTTATCATCCACTAAACTAACGTTATAACGTGGGCGAAAGCGCTTTATAAGATTACTTTCAAGCAGAAGGGCTTCATTTTCTGTGCTTGTAATCGTCACTTCGATCGAAGCAATATGAGATACCAGCACCTGTGTTTTAGGCGATAAACCCTGTGTTCGGAAATAACTACTGAGTCGATTTTTAAGATTTTTCGCTTTTCCAACATAAATAATCGTCTCAAAACGATCCCGCATGACATAAACGCCTGGTTTTGTCGGGGTCGTTTTGAGAAATGTTTGTGCGTCAAATGCCATTCGTCTTATGGATTAAGAACGTTCTGTAGCCAAATTTCTAGAAGCGCACAATGCCATAACTTCGATCCTTGAATCCGCGTGAAATTCTCTGGGCTTTCAGGTGAGGCAAGTAATTTAGAGACATAGCTCGCATCAAAAATATCTTTCGTGTAGGCATTGGGATTCGTCAACGCTTCTTTCATCATTTGATAAAAATCCCCACGCACATACTTTAATGCAGGCATCGGGAAATACGCTTTAGGACGGTCAATAATCGAATCTGGGATTTTTCCTCGTGCAATCTCTTTTAAAATTCCTTTTCCTTCATGCATCAATTTATATTCAGGCGGCATACTTGCTGCAAGTTCAACAAGTTCATGATCCAAGAAAGGCACGCGTGCTTCAAGTCCATGTGCCATCGTCATATTATCAACACGCTTCACAGGATCATCGACGATCAAGGTTGTCGCATCAAAGCGCAAGACTTGATCTAAATAAGTATCGGCGCCACTTTGCGTTAAATGTGCTCGCACGAACTCACCAACAATATCATCCAGCTGATAATTCGGTGAGAATGTACGTTTTAATTCTGAATAATCGCGATCAAAATAGTATTGGCTAAAGCGCAATAGCGGATCAACTTCGGTTGAGTTTGCCATTTTTGGATACCAAAAATATCCTGCAAAGACTTCGTCTGCACCCTGCCCGCTTTGCACAACGCGTACTTTTTCAGAGACTCGCTCAGAGAGAAGATAAAACCCAATCGCATCTTGTCCAAAGAGGGGCTCTGCCATTTGTGACACCGCTTCAGGAAGTCGTGTTAATGCTTGATCATTGGGAATCAGATATTTATGATGGTCTGTTCCGTAACGTGCAACGACCTGATCGGAAAACTCAAATTCTGACCCTTGCTCTTCAGGCTGATCTTCGAAACCGATCGAGAACGTGAGTAAGTTTTTAGCTCCTTCTTCTTGTGCGAGCGCGACTATCAAAGAGGAGTCCAATCCTCCTGATAGCAATATTCCTACAGGGACATCCGCAACATCCATTCTGCGCTTTACCGCAAGACGCAATTTCTCTTCAATTGCCATCTTCCAATCATTTTTATCCCACTCTGTATTTGTGCGCGTAGCAGAAAGCGACCAATAACAGACTTCTTCACGCTTGCCATTTAAGTCAATCCATAAATAATGCGCAGGCTTAACCTTATGAATACCATTAAATATAGTGTAAGGTGCAGGCACAACTGCATGCAAGGTATACATAAATTGTAATGCAACAGGATTGATCAATGTATCAACAGCCTTTGTTGCAAGCAAACTTTGCGTGTTTGATGCAAACATAAATGCAGACTGATCGTGTGAGAAATAAAGCGGCTTAATGCCTAATCGATCGCGCGCGACAAAAAGCTTTTGTAATTTAGGATCCCAAATTGCAAAGGCGAACATTCCAATAAGATGT
>CAZBKP010000147.1:0-4809 GCA_964492525.1 uncultured Cardiobacteriales bacterium | reverse complement strand
GCCACCAATAATTGTTTGACCAGATTCATGATCGGTTGAAACACGGAACGAAGGATCTTCTTGCGCCAAACGAGAAAGCGCTATACCCATCTTCTCTTGATCACCTTTAGTCTTAGGCTCTATTGCAACAGAAATAACAGGCTCAGGGAACTCCATACGCTCAAGAACAATAGGGTTTTGCTGATCACATAACGTATCACCTGTTGTCACATCTTTAAGCCCTACAAAAGCAACGATATCACCAGATCTAGCCTCATCTATCTCTTCACGCGAGCTAGAATGCATACGATACATACGACCGATACGCTCTTTTCGTTCTTTCACCGAGTTATAGACTGAATCTCCATTTGTTACCGCACCAGAATAAACGCGAACAAATGTTAAGTTGCCATGAGGATCATTTACAATCTTAAACGCCAAACCAGCAAACGGTTCATCATCCGATGAGTGTCTTTCCGCAGGCTCACCATTAGGCAACTGGCCACGAATCGCCTCAACATCATTTGGAGCAGGAAGATAACGAATAACATTATCTAGTACGCACTGTACACCTTTATTTTTAAAAGCTGTACCACACATTGCTGGAACAATCTCAGATGCTAATGTTCTTGCACGAAGACCTTTATAAATCTCTTCGACAGACAATTCACCTGTTTCGAGATACTTCTCCATCATTTCTTCAGAACATTCTGCAGCGGCTTCTACCATTAGAGTACGGCACTCTTCTGCCTTAGCCTGTAAATTCTCAGGGATATCACGCAATTCAAACTTAAGCCCTTGAGATGCTTCATCCCAATATATTGCTTTCATTGTAACAAGATCAATCACGCCTTCAAAATTATCTTCTGCACCGATTGGCACTTGAACAGGAATAACATTTGCACGCAAACGCTCTTTCATCTGCTCAACAACTCTAAAAAAGTCAGCACCCGTACGATCCATCTTATTTACAAAAGCCATACGGGGGACGCCATACTTATTCGCTTGGCGCCATACTGTTTCTGACTGTGGCTGAACGCCACCAACAGCACAATATACCATTACAGCACCGTCTAATACACGCATTGAACGCTCAACTTCGATTGTAAAGTCAACATGCCCTGGAGTATCAATCAAATTGATACGATGCTCTTTAAACTGGTTATCCATCCCCTTCCAAGAACAGGTAGTCGCTGCAGATGCAATTGTAATTCCACGCTCTTGCTCTTGATCCATCGCATCCATTGTAGCCGCACCTTCATGCACCTCTCCAATTTTATGTGTTCTTCCTGTGTAGAACAAGATACGCTCTGAAGTTGTAGTTTTTCCAGCATCAATATGAGCACTGATTCCTATATTACGATAACGTTCAATTGGCATTGTACGAGCCATAATCACTTCCTTTTAAAATTTTACTAATTAAATACGACAAAACGGCACTACCAGAACTAGTAGCGCCGCATCAATTATTTTAAAGAAACATGAAACTACCAGCGGAAATGAGCAAATGCCTTATTAGCTTCTGCCATTTTATGCGTATCTTCACGTTTTTTCACTGCTGCACCACGGTTTTCAGCAGCATCTAATAATTCTGCTGCCATTCTACGTGACATCGATTTTTCAGAGCGTTTACGCGCTGAGTCGATAATCCAACGCATTGCTAGCGTATCACGACGAACAGCTCTAACTTCTATCGGCACCTGATATGTAGCACCACCCACACGACGAGACTTAACCTCTACTTTTGGACGAACATTTTCTAACGCTTGGTCCAAAACTGTCATAGGCTCTTCATGACCTTTTTCTTTAATTGCATCAAGCGCACCATATAAGATACCTTCTGCAACCGATTTCTTACCAGAAATCATCACCATATTCATAAACTTCGCTAATACTTTGCTACCATAAACGGGATCAGGCAAAATATCACGCTTAGGGACTTCTCTTCTTCTTGGCATGAGATACTCTCAATAAATACTAAATCCATCAAAACTAAAAAATCAAAGAGATTTACTCTTTAGGCTTTTTAGCACCATATTTCGAACGACCTTTACGGCGTTTTGCAACACCCTGAGCATCTAACGCACCACGCACTGTGTGATAACGGACACCCGGAAGATCTTTAACACGTCCACCACGTACTAATACTACGCTGTGCTCTTGCAAGTTATGGCCTTCACCGCCGATGTAACTTGAAACTTCAAAACCATTTGTTAAACGAACACGACAAACCTTTCTCAATGCTGAGTTTGGTTTTTTAGGTGTTGCGGTATAAACCCTTGTACATACACCACGGCGCTGAGGACAGCTCTGTAATGCAGGAACATCTGATTTTTCAGCTTTTATTGAGCGTGGACGACGCACCAATTGATTTACTGTTACCATTAAATTAATCCTACAATTTATAAAATTATCTATAAACAACCCAATTTTGGATAACAATTATCCAAAGAGGGGAAATTTTAGAGTATTGCACAGAAAGTGTCAAGATGAATATCGATTCCCACTTCCTTTTCTCACAAAACCCCATAATGTTAAATTATGTTTAACTGCCAAATCTACTGCCCTATAAGTCGGTGCAGAAATCGCAGCCATACATGGGATTTTGGCAATTATAGCTTTTTGAACCATCTCATAACTTGCTCGAGAAGTAACCAAGCAAAATCCATTAGATATATCTATCGATAATCGCATAAAGGCACCAATTAACTTATCTAATGCAACATGTCTTCCAACATCTTCTCTCAAGAGCAGTATATTTCCATCCAAGTCACACCAAAATGCCGCATGAGAGGCTCCTGTTTTCCTACCGATATCCTGCATCTCATTACTTTTCTTAAAAGCTGATTGTATTGCCTCAAAAGTAACCTCCTTACCCTTGTTTTCCAAGCGCTCCAATGGGTGCTCTACCGAAGATAACCTATCAAGCCCACAAATACCACATCCTGTCCTTGCTTCCATTTGTCGTTTGTACATATCCAAACGATGAACCAACTCTGGAACAATTTCAACATACACTTCTATCCCTAAAGAGACTACCTTAATCTCGATAGAAATAATATGCTCATACCGTTTTATGATTCCTTCGGTTAAGCTAAAGCCATAAATAAAGTCTTCAATATTTTGAGGCGTACACATTACGACAACATGAGGTTTGCCATTATAAATGATTGCAACTGCAACCTCATTTACAAGAAAATCCTCTTGCTCAACACAGGTTGAATCAGAGAACTTCTCAATCTTTTTACCCCCAAAAGCATCCATAGAAAACTTACCTAATAATGTTATATATACTCAAATAGGACATTTAAAATAGTATTATCTACACAACCAATACCCCATTTGTTAAAAATAATTTTTTGCTTTTGCTCATTCTGACAAGAACAGATAATCTTAACACCATTTTGATCACCACTTTTCTGAATCATACCATAGTTAAGTGTATCTATCACTGAACGCCCATATTGATCTATTGAAATTAACACTCTATTTCTTTCATCATCAAGAAGATCTAGCCAAATTAATTCATTCTCGTACAATACATTAAGATACTTACCTGAAAAAGAAACAATCCAATTCTCTAATAAAACTTCTCTTTGGCTAAAAAAGAGATACTGAAAATAATCATCATTTATTTGGACTAATTCACCTTTTTCTAGAGCAAAAGATTCTATATCATCTCTTGTATAATGAAAATTTTCATCAATACTTAACCTCAATAAGTCTACCTTATTATCTGAAATAAATAACAATAAGAGAGATAATTTCTCCCCTTCACTTTCCATTGCAAGGACATTTATATCTGAATTCTTTATCCACAAATTTAGTTTAGAAAGCGAAAGATACATTTTGCGCTCACCATTATGATCTTTCTTATAAATGTTGCCCTCGTGATCTAAAGCGTACTGAATTTTACTATCCATTGAAGTGACAGCCAACCATTCATCATCTAAATCATTATCAATTGCTCTTTTAGGAATAAGAAAATCAATTCGTCCAAAAAAATCTTTATATTGATCTAGTATTACCCAAATCACATATCGACTGTAACGACTATTAGAAACACATTGGCTTGGATATTTATACCTTAAATATCTACCACCCTCTTCTCTTATGCTATGTTGATCCATTAACGTTACCAAAGAATCTTTGACAGCTTCATAAGGATCACAAGGAGTCGGAACACTCAATATATTCTCATCCTTAGTATCAGAATCGTTGCGATGTACCTCAGACAACTCTCTCATTTTTCTAAGCACAGATAATTTTGCATCAGACTCATAACGAATAATTTGATAAGTTTCTAAGCTATTTTTATAGAGCATAAAAATAATACCTCCTAAAAATAGAATCAAAGCACCTAATAGCAAAACATTTACGATAATAAATCCTTGTGACTTCATAAGTTAAACCCTTTTACGATAATCAGGGACCGTTTATAATCGGAAAAACCATGCTGTACAGAAATTTGATTACCCAATGTTTTGTCATTCCAAATTAATTTATCAATCAAAGATTCCGTTTGAGTACTTGGTTTATCTGATGAAACAACAGTATCAAACCAAAAAGTGTGATAATTATCAGAATTTAATACTTTGAAATAAACAACGTCTTTAATCAAATAGCGATGACTCCCATCCAGAAAGTGCGTTGCCAAATAAAAGTTTCTATTTTCTTTAGTGAGATAGATGATATTCGATTGAACAAGATAGCCTTGTAAATAAGATAACTTAGGAAAATTCTTATAAATATAATGCTTATCTTCGTTACTAATTTCATAATCACCAGAGCTATCATTTCGAGAAAGGAGAGTTAAATAAGATGATCTAC
>CAZBKP010000146.1:0-4854 GCA_964492525.1 uncultured Cardiobacteriales bacterium | reverse complement strand
AAGTTGCTTGAAACTTTTAAGATGATTTATCAAGTTGTTAAACCATAATGATCATTCTCGCCTCTAATTCACCTCGACGAAAGGAGCTACTTAAGCAAATTGGAGTCTCTTTTGAGACGGTTTCTATTTCTATAGATGAATCAAGAAGAAAAGGGGAATTACCGTTTGACTATGTTGAGCGAATGGCTCGAGAAAAAGTGAATCATGCATTTATCCAATACTCATCACAGTATGATGCGCCTTTTTTAAGTGCAGATACTTCCGTTTGTGTGGATGATTTCGTGTTAGGAAAGCCCAAAGATTATGATGATTTTAGGCGAATGATGAGGCTTTTATCCGATCGTTCTCATGAGGTTTTAACGAGTATTGCGTTGAAAACGAAAACATCGGAAATTGTTAACGTTAACCGTAGCGCGGTCACATTCTCCTCATTAAACGATGAGTTTATTGAGGGGTATTGGGCGATGGGAGAACCTAAGGATAAAGCGGGAGGCTATGCGATACAAGGGGTGATGGCGCGCTTTATTAAAGAGATTCAAGGGAGTTATTCTGGAATTATGGGATTGCCCTTATATGAGCTTTCAGAAGCATTAACTGAAATCAATTATACGTATTCATAGAGTGTAAATAAAAAATGGAACCTACATTTAAATATATAAAAAATCCAGAGAGCGGAAATGCTGAATCGGTTGCAATCGAAACAAAAAGCGTTGGTGAGCAGAATAAAGAGGCTGAGAAAATCGTCAAAAAGAAAAAAAAGCGTTATGGCTCTTCTTTGGGGTGGGGATGGTTTCAAGGCTTTAATTTGTTTGTAAATGGATGCTTTTTATTAATGTGCCTTGTTTTTGCATACTTTATGTTAGGTGGAGAGGAGCGCCATCAAGGGCTTCCAAAATATGTATTGGATCGTTCAAATAACCTAGGAATGGTCATTTTTAATCCGCAGATTCCTGAAAATATTAGACAAACCTTTGTATATAGACCTCCTATTGTCAGGGTGAAAGAAGATAAGCCGATTGAAAAGCCCAATTTTGGGGAAATTCAATTATTAAGTAGTGTCCAGCAGGATAATTCTAGAATCTCAGAAACGCTTCCTGAACTCTCGCTTATCTCTTCTTCATCTGATGGATCAAGAGGAGAAACTCAAGGGAATCAGCAGGCACCACAAAAAGAAGTCCCATTTTATGGAGATTCTCCTTTTAGTGAAATTACTCTAGATAGCTTGCAATCATCGGAGACTAATGCACCTTCTCAAAATTCACAACAGGGCAATAATACGGCTCAAGGCTCTGAAGTTGATCATTTAAATGCTTTAGCAATTGACGCAATAAAAAAAGGCAAACTAGTTGAGCCTTATGAAGGTTCTGCACTTTCTTATTACAACCAAATTTTAGAAATTTCTCCGAACCACCCATATGGTATTGATGGGATTATGAATATTGCTAATACTTATCTTCAAAAAGCGAAAGAAGAGATGCATTATGGACGCAATGCCCGTGCAAAAACGTACATTCAGTTAGGTTTAGAAGCAGACCCTTTTAATCCTGAATTAAATCAAATGTTCTCCGACTTTTCAGAGTAATTTTGTTGACGATAGGTAATATTGATATAAATAAACAAAAGCTCCAAGTTAGAAATTAAATTTACTTGGAGCTTTTGTTTATAAAACGATTATGAAGTATTTATTTTTCTTCAGATAAGATAACAGATAATGGTTTGTGAATAATATCGAAGAACTCACTTTTACTTTCTGCATTAGGATAAATTCTATAAGTATATTCGTTTGGATCAACTGTAACATTTTCAACTGTTCGAGTGAACATTACGGTGCCATCAGGTTTTTTTGCAACTAATGTACGACTTTTACCATCTTCACTGATAGACCAATCACCAGAAAGCTTCAATTTTCCTTCCTGAGTATACATTTTGAAAGTGCCATCTTCTTTATACTCTGCAATGCCAAAAAAACCATTTACATTTTTATCAGAAGAAAGGATATTTTCTTTTTTTGCATTAACTGCATCAGTTGTAATCCAAACTTTGTTAATCATTTGGTCTTCGTACTTGTTAAGTTTGTCTGCTGCGAAAGCTGAGCTCATGCATAAAACAGCAGTTGCGGATAAGATTAATACATTAATTTTTTTCATATTACACTCCATTTGTGATATCTATTTTATATAAAATAATAATATTTATATCGTTAACAAATCTATCACTTTATTATATGCGATAGATTCTCAATCATTCTCTTATATTTGGCGTTAATCCGCAATCTATTTAGGTTTTTTAAGTTTAGCCGAGCGCATTGATGAATTCATAAGCTCGTATTTCTGCCCAAGAGTAGGGGGATTTCTTGAGAGGAAAACCGCAATGCCCACCATGTTGTGGGGTTTCTAGATAGAAAAAAGGATGTTGTTGGGCAAGCTCATATGGATAGCTGCTTGCTGATAGCATGGGATCATTCAGTGCATTAATGGCTAAAATAGGGCGATTGATATTATGAATAACCCGAATAGGAGAAACGGTTTCATAATAATCTTCTGCATTTTTGAATCCATGAATCGGTGCCGTGTAATAGTTATCAAATGTCGCAAAGTCACGTACAGAGTCAATTTTATCGAGGTTTTTTAGGTGTGGAAATTGTACGCCTTTAGCTTTAATTTTTGATTTTAGGGTTTTGAGGAAATTATGAACATAAATTTTATTGATTCCTTTATCTATAAATTCAGCACTTCCTGCAATATCAATGGGGGTTGAAATCCCGACAGCACCTTTGACTCTTGAATCTATAGAAGGCACGTTCCCTAAATAGTTAAAACTCACCGCTCCTCCCATTGAAAACCCAACGAGATAGATCGAATTAAATGTTTTTTGTAAGGCGTACTCAATGACTGCACTTAAATCATCATAGGTTCCATGATGATAAAGTCGGCAGTTACGGTTCATCTCTTCGCTACAGCTTCTTTGATTCCAAGCGAGCGCAGAGAATCCTCGTTGATAAAAATAGTCTGCTGTTGCACACATATAAGGACGACGAGAATGTCCCTCAAGTCCATGGCTAAGAATTAAGAGCTTGTCTGAGTGCGGATGTAGGAGCCAATCTAAATCAAGAAAATCGCCATCCTTAAGCTCAAGTCGTTCTCGTGTAAAGTTGGGGATGCTATATTGTCGATATAATCCTGGTATCACCGTTGCATAATGGGCGCTTTTATTGATGAGGGAGGGAGCGCAATATGAAGAAGGATGAAGGATCGGCATAGGTCAGTGGGCATTCATTAGAAAGATTTACTCACGGTGATAGGGGTGATTATGCAAAATGCTCCAACCGCGAAAGAGTTGCTCTGCAATGATGACGCGAACAAGTGGATGTGGTAGGGTAAGTTTAGAAAGTGAAAGGCTTTCTGTGAAAAGCGATTTGATTCGATCATCAAAACCTTCAGGACCTCCGATAAGAAGTGCGATGTCTTGACCACCAAAGAGCCAGCTTTCCATTCTTTTGCTTAATTGCAACGTCGTTACCGCATCTCCGATGACATCAAGACCCACAATTTTGCAATTCTTTGGGATTGCGGAAAGAAGCTTATCACTTTCTTCTTTTAGAATTTTAGAGAGATCGCTATTCTTTTTTCTAGGGAGTGCGGGGACTTCAATGAGTTTTAGTTGAATTTCTTGTTTGAGTCGGTTTGAGTATTCCTCAAATCCATCTTTCACCCAACGGGGCATTCCTGTTCCAATAGCAACAAGATAGATGATCATTCTTAGATAAATAGCTTCTCAAGTTGATAAAATTCACGTGCATCTGCTGTCATAATATGAACAACAACACCTCCAAAATCTTGGAGAACCCAGTTGGCACTATCTAAACCTTCAACACCAATCGCGCGGATACCCTTCTCTTTCATTTTAACTTCGACTTTGTCTGCAATTGCTTTTAGGTGCGTCGAAGATGTCCCTGTTACAACAATTGCCCAATCGGTATATTTTACAATCTCGGAAACAGGATAGACGGCGACGTCTTTTCCTTTCATATCATCAATGATTGCTAAAATTTCATCTTTCATTTTTTCCGACATGCTTCTTTCCTTGATATATAAATTTTGTTTATTGTACTTTATTTCAAATTAACAATTAAATGTTAATTGAATTTGATAAAATAATGCGCTTTCATCACAAGGACAGAGAGGATTCCAAAATGGTTGAATTTAATGAACTTTATAAAGAGGCTCAAAAATATATTCCAGGGGGTGTGAATTCACCTGTTCGTGCGTTTAAACAAGTAGGTGGCGCGCCTATTTTCTTTAAAAAAGGGGAGGGGGCTTATATCTATGATGAAAACAATAAAAAATATATTGATTATGTTGGCTCTTGGGGGCCTTTAATTGTAGGGCATGCACATCCTGAAGTGATTAATGCTGTTGTTGAGACTGCAAAAAATGGTCTCACATTTGGCGCACCGACTCAGCTTGAAACCGTTCTTGCAAAAAAAGTGATTGAGCTTGTGCCATCCATGGATAGTGTCCGTATGGTGAGTTCAGGAACCGAAGCCACTATGAGTGCAATTCGTTTAGCGCGTGGTTATACGGGGCGGAATAAGATCGTTAAATTTGAGGGTTGTTATCACGGACATTCAGATTCACTTCTTGTTAAAGCAGGCTCAGGCCTTTTGACATTTTCACAACCCTCTTCTCCAGGCGTACCAGAAGATCTGACAAAGCATACAATAGTCATTGAATACAACAATCCTGAGGCAGTTAAAGCGGCATTTAAGCAGTATGGTGATGAAATTGCATGTGTGATTGTAGAGCCAATTGCTGGAAATATGAATTGCATTCCACCGATTAAAGGGTTTTTAGA
>CAZBKP010000145.1:0-4857 GCA_964492525.1 uncultured Cardiobacteriales bacterium | reverse complement strand
GAATCACGTTCTTACCCTATGAAGATACATTGACGTTAGCGGTGAACCGTATCGGGGATTATCTTGCTCATTTTGGTCAAGAATAAAAAATAGTTGACAATTCTATTTTATTGCTGATACTTTATCCAAAGTTTAATAAGGAATATTTTTCATGGCACAGAAAACAGTTTTTAACAAAAATTGGTGGCAAATCTCTCAATCGGCGGGAGATTTTGCTGTGTCATGGCGTTTTTAAAAGAAGAAAACCAATGAAACAAGAAGAACCCGCATACAGCGGGTTTTTTAATGCCTGCTGTTTGTCAAAAACATTAAAAATCGTTTACAAGGCAGGCAAATATGATTCAGATTCTTTTAGAAAAACTTTATAACGGACATACGCTTACAGAAGAAGAGAGCTTCTTATTTTTCAGTCATGTTATGAGCGGAGAGATTGCAGAAACGCTTCTTGCAACTGCACTGATTAGTATGAAGATTCGAGGAGAATGTGTTGATGAAATCACAGGGGCAGCACTAGCTTCGCTCTCTAAGGCGGTTTCATTCGACGCTCCTGATTATGATTTTGCAGATATTGTTGGTACAGGAGGCGATGGTGCAAATAGCATTAATATCTCAACGGCAAGTACGTTTGTGGCGGCAGCTTGTGGGTTTCCGATCGCAAAGCATGGGAATCGTGGGGTTTCGAGTCGGTCAGGCGCATCCGATGTGCTTTCAAGTTTTGGGGTGAATCTGCATGCAAGCGCTGAAACATCACGACATTTACTGGATACATTGGGTGTCTGCTTTCTCTTTGCGCAATCCTATCATCAAGGATTTAAATATGCTGCCAATGTACGTCAGCAACTTAAAACACGGACGATCTTTAATCTATTAGGGCCCTTGATTAATCCCTCTCGTCCTAAATATGCGCTCATTGGTGTTTATAACCAAGAATTATTGCTCCCTATGGCAAGCGTTTTAAAGCGGTTAGGTTATAAAAATGCAGTGGTTGTTCATTGTGAGGGATTGGATGAAGTCTCTCTTCATGGGAAAACTTTAGTCGCTGAATTGATGAAGGGTGAAGAGATTAGTTGTTATGAATTAACGCCTCAGGAGTTTGGTTTATCAGAAATCTCAAAATCAGACTTAGTGGGAGGAAGCCCTGATGAGAACCGCCTTATGATTGCAGAGATTCTACAAGGGAAAGGAAAGCCCGCACATGAGTCTGTGGTTGCGGCAAATGTTGCACTCTTGATGCGAGTTTTTGGGCATCGGTCACTAAAAGATAATGTTGCCTATGTTATGGATACGATTAAAACAGGCAAGCCTTATTCACTGATTGAAGCAATGGTTGCAAGGGGATAATCATGACGATTTTAAACCAAATTATTGAGCACAAGCGGATCGAGGTTGCAATGTTGAAAGATGCGCATCCTCTTGAGGGTTTTGAAAATGAGATTCGCCCAAGTGATCGTTCTTTCTATGACGCACTTAAATTGCATCATCCTGCATTTATTCTCGAGTGTAAACAATCCTCACCCTCAAAAGGATTGATGAAGGCACACTTTGATCTTGATGAGATTGCAAAAGCCTATACGCCTTTTGCGAGTGCAATTTCTGTACTTACAGATCAGAAGTTTTTTAGTGGGAATTTTGGCAACCTTGAGAAAGTACGATCTATAGTGACACAGCCTGTGCTTTGTAAAGACTTTATCATAGATCCTTATCAGATTCATTATGCACGTTACCACGGTGCGGACGCAGTTTTACTTATGCTCTCTGTTTTAAATGATGAATCTTATCGATCGCTTTCTAAGATCGCGCATGATTTAAATATGGGCGTGTTAACGGAAGTCAGCAATGATACTGAGTTAGAAAGAGCATTAACACTCAATCCTAAAGTCATAGGGATTAATAATCGAGACCTTCGTGATCTTTCAATTGATCTCTCGACAACGGAGAGATTGGCTCAAAAGATACCTGAGTCTATTACTGTGATAAGTGAATCAGGAATTACAAATCATGAAGTCATGCGTTCCCTTTCTCCTTTTGCCGATGGGTTTTTAATTGGCAGTGCACTGATGCAATCTGATGAGCTCACCGTTGCCATTCGTAAAATGATCTTTGGTGAACATAAAGTATGTGGAATTCGTTCGATAGAGATTGCAAAGGTAGCGTATGACTCAGGTGCAGTCTATGGAGGGCTTATTTTTGTAAATACCTCGCCAAGAGCGGTCACAGAGGAAATTGCAAAAGAAATCACCGACGCTGTTCCGTTAAAGTATATCGGTGTTTTTCAAAATGATGAGATCCATCGTGTAGTCGAGATTGCAACGACACTCAATCTATTTGCAGTTCAACTTCACGGAAGTGAGGATGTCGCGTATATCGAAACACTTCGCTCCTCTCTACCTTTGACGTGTCAGATTTGGAAAGCGATCGATGCAAGCAAAGAGATTTGTTTAGAGTGTTATCCAAACTCATCGATTGATCGCTATGTTTTTGATTATCAATCCGGAGGAACAGGGTGCGCATTTGATTGGAACGTTCTCAAAAATATTGAGGTTCCTTTCATGCTTGCAGGGGGAATTCAAAATAACAATGTCAATACGGCACTTAAGCAAGGTGCGTTAGGTGTCGATATTAACTCGGGTGTGGAGATTTTCAAGGGTGAAAAGTCTCCTCACAAAATTAAAGAAATTTTTAACACAATACGAACGTTTAACAAGGAGTAAAAAATGGCAAAGTTAGATCCCTATTTTGGTGAATTTGGTGGGCAGTATGTACCTGAGGTGCTGATGCCAGCACTTAATCAATTAGAAGAGATGTTTATTTCGGTAAGAGAAGATGAAACCTTTTTACAAGAGTTTCATGATCTATTAAAAAATTATGCAGGAAGACCCACGGCACTTACTTTATGTCGGAACTTAACGAAAGGCACGAAGACAAAACTCTATTTAAAAAGAGAGGATCTTTTACATGGTGGCGCGCATAAAACGAATCAGGTATTAGGGCAAGCACTTCTCGCGAAACGAATGGGAAAAACAGAAATTATTGCCGAAACAGGGGCAGGACAACACGGTGTTGCAACTGCGTTGGCATGTGCACTGTTAGGATTAAAGTGCCGTGTGTATATGGGGGCAAAGGATATGGAACGCCAAGAGCCGAATGTCTTTAGAATGCGATTAATGGGGGCAGAAGTAGTTCCCGTTCATACAGGAACGGCCACTCTAAAAGCAGCGTGTGCAGAAGCATTGAGAGATTGGGCGGAAAGTTATGAAACGACGCATTATCTACTTGGAACGGCGGCAGGTCCTCATCCTTTCCCAACGATTGTCCGTGAATTTCAGAAAATGATAGGCGAAGAGGCTAAGCAACAAATGCTCTCAAGAGAGGGGAGATTGCCTGATAAAGTGATTGCCTGTGTCGGGGGCGGATCGAATGCGATCGGAATGTTTACTGATTTTATTAAAGAGGAAAACGTTGAGCTCATAGGCGTCGAACCGGGAGGGCTTGGCATTGAGTCAGGACAACATGGCGCACCAATAGGGCATGGAAGTGTTGGAATCTTTTTTGGTATGAAATCACCGATGATGCAGAGTGAGGATGGGCAAATCGAGGAGTCCTACTCGGTTTCTGCAGGATTGGATTTTCCATCTGTGGGACCTCAGCATGCCTATCTCAATAGTATTGGTCGTGCAAAATATGTGTCGATTACAGATCAAGAAGCGTTAGATGCTTTTCAAGCGCTCTCTAGAAATGAAGGAATTATTCCCGCGCTAGAATCCTCACACGCATTGGCGCATGCTCTTAAGTTAATTAAAGAAAATCCTGATAAAGAGCAGATTTTACTTGTGAATCTTTCAGGACGTGGAGATAAAGATATTTTTAATGTTGCAGAATTATTAAAGGAAAAGGAGTAGGGGTATGAATCGTTATCAAAAGAGTTTTGAGACTTTATCTAATCGCAAAGAAGGTGCATTTATTCCGTTTGTTATGTTGGGAGATCCCAGTTATGAGTTGTCCTTGGAAATCATAAAAACCTTAATCAATAATGGTGCAGATGCTTTAGAACTCGGGATTCCATTTTCTGATCCTGTGGCAGATGGCCCTATTATTCAAAATGCGGGCGTGCGTGCTTTTAACTCAGGAATGACTGTTGAAAAATGCTTTAAATTGATTGAAACTGTGCGTGCACAATTCCCTGAAATCCCGATCGGCTTACTGGTTTATGCAAATTTAGTCTATCGCAATGGGATTGATCATTTTTATAACCATGCAAAAGAGAAGGGCATCGATTCAATTTTAGTTGTGGATGTTCCTCTTCATGAATATGCACCCTTTTACCGTGCGGCATTAGAAAATGAGATTGCTCCCATCTTTATTTGTCCTCCGAATGCAGATGATACGGTTTTATCGCAAATTGCAGAAAAAGCACGAGGTTACATTTATATGGTCTCTAGATCGGGGACGACAGGAACCAAAGCAGGGAGCCATGCGAATCTCTCTACTTTTAGCCAAAAACTACATGAGATGACGGATATCCCACTTATCCAAGGCTTTGGAATTAGTACACCAAGCCAAGTGAAAGAGAGTCTAGCGCATGGTTTAGAAGGGGCAATTTCAGGCTCTGCAATTGTGAAATTAATTGAAACCTATTTAGAGGAACCTTCCGTTATGCTCCAAAAAATTGCAGAATTTACAAAGCAGATGAAATCAGCAACTTTGTCCATCGAGTAAAAGCGTCATTAACTGGATCTGTCGCATTAAGATCTCAAAGAAGGCTTTAGGTTGTGCAATCTATTGATATAGTTTAACTATATAATATGAAGTGCTAATTAACATGACTACAATATTGGAGTTATAAATCATGAGTGATAT
>CAZBKP010000144.1:0-4902 GCA_964492525.1 uncultured Cardiobacteriales bacterium | reverse complement strand
GCCCATAGGTCGCTGCAGCTGTTAACAAATGTTGAATTGTATTCATTTTAGGATGAGGGCCTGGGATATGTGCAAAGAAAAGCAATCCTGGAAGTTCCATATCTAAAATATCCGGATCATTAAAACTACCCGGATGGAGAAGATGCGCAATACTATACATCGGCTCATCTCCAAAATATGTTGTTGTAAGATGTTCTAAGAATCCTTCGCGTCCGATCATTAATTGAAGCTCCATTCCAACTTCAAGAACCTCTTTACCTAAATAAGGTTGATCTTCAGGCGCTTGTAAAATTAAAGCTACCGTTCTCACAGGTGCAGGTCTTGCAACTGCTCGAGATGAGGGAGAGCTTAACGATTCAACTGCACGTTTAGGATCTTGTAGCTCAACGGGCGTAGATTTAAACAACGATAAAACTTTATTCACAAAGTTTGGTTTTTGGTGAGATTCATTTCGATAGGTACTATCTTCAAATAGATCATAATTAATTTTTGTTTCATTATTCTCAGAATGATCAGCCTCTTCATCTGCAAAGATAGTGTGTTCATCATTTAACTCATCAATATCTTTTTTATTAAATTCAGCAAATGATCGATCTATGCTAGGCTCAACGCGATTTTCTTCTTCATCAATTTGTTTTTTTAGAATAAACCAATAAACACCTGATGCAATTGCAATCAAGAGTAAAATGATTGATCCGATTGATATTTCCATACTGACCTCTTGTTCGAGAGTGTTTGTTATCGTTAAAAAATATTGTTCATGATACTAAAAAAATCACATTTTACCTACTCTGAATGTCACTTTTCTTCCTGATAACCGACAAAAGTTCTTGAAAAGCGATCATATATCGTTCGATTAAGTTTTTTTTCATCGGACAATCCTATCAGCAATGTTCCAAAAAAGATTAATGTTCCAATCGTAGGCAATGTGATAACGCCGATCATTTGACACAACCACCATCCCAAGATTAATGTTGCAATTCTCATAAGTGTTTGCCTGAACGATAAATTTAATGTTGTTAACGAATACACCCTGAGATTGAATAATCTTTTACCAAAACTCGCCTGAATTTTAAATTCTAAAAAAGCAAAGTACAAAGACATAACTAAAAACATAAGAATCATAACTGGCTCCATTTCACTCAGTAGTGAAATGCTTGCCTCTACCATAGCTTCCCTTGAGTTTTGTGCATCTGAAAGAATCATTAGTGCACTTTGCAATTTATGAACATCAACAATTTCAAAAGGGACAAAAATCAGTTGAATAATTAGAAAATTAATAAGACTAATCAATAAGAGATCTACAACATAAGCCATTGCACGAGTTGTCATTTTAGCAGGATTAACTTTGATGACCTTTACTTCTTTAGAGTTCTCTTCTAGCAATCGTTTAAGCTCTTCAAAACTTTGCTCTACAATTTGATCATTTTCAGAAATTAGCATATCAACCTTTGCCTGTAGGTTTTCTATTTTGATAAGTAAACCTAACTCCTCAAAAAAAAGCTTAACTTGATTTGCCTCATCCAAACTTGCTTTCTCTTTAAGCACAACAGGAGGATTTTCAAACCATTTTGCAAATGTTTCGGGGGATTTCTGATAAATTTGAGCAAGTCTATTGATGACAATATCTTTATAAAATCCGTCTTTTAATTGTCCTTCAAAAATGACGCGATAATCTTGAGTCATTTTATCTCCTTTTTATGATCGCCCCATTTTTCCATGAGGTCGTGTTCGATATGAATTTGGTCTAAAATACGTGCCACCATAAAATCAATCAAGGCTTCGACTGTTTTTGGCTTATTATAAAACCCTGGGGACGCTGGCATGATAACGGCGCCAGCCTTAGTTAAGGTTGCCATATTTTCAATATGAATCAAAGATAACGGAGTTTCCCTTAAGACCATAATAAGAGGTTTTCGCTCTTTGAGTGAAACATCTGCACAACGCTCTATAAGATTATTAGACTGCCCTGTTGCGATTGCTGCAAGTGTTCCTGAGGTGCATGGGCATATGATGGTCGCTTTCGCTGGATTTGAGCCTGATGCAATAGGTGCAGACCAGTCCTCTATTCCATAGACATAAAGTAACGCATCTTCACAGTTAAAGAGCGTTAATAACCGACGCTTTTGCTCACTCGGATTACTTCCTAGACTTATATCTAGCTCCATTGCAAGTACGACTAAGGCGGCTTTACTCAAGAGCACATTGACAGGTATCCCTTTTGATAATAAAACGCCTATCAATCGCAATCCATACTGAGCCCCAGATGCCCCCGTTAGCGCTACAGTCACTCTATCTTTTACTGTATGTGACATCCCTAAGCATCACCAAATTCAGTAGGATTGAAAAGATATTTCTCTCCACAAAACTCACATGAGACTTCTAACTTACCTTGCTCTTTAAAAAGGGTATCAATATCATTCTTACCCAGCTGACGTAACATATTATACGAACGCTCCTTAGAGCAATTACATTCAAAATGTAATGCTTCTGGCTCAAATAAACGGACGTCATCTTCCGAATAAAGACGATAAATTAAGGTTTGTGTATCTAGACCGACCAACTCTTCATCCGTGACCGTGGCGGCAAGTTGGCAGACACGATTGAAATCATCTTGATCTAATAATTCCCCAGGAAGTCTTTGTAGTAATAGCCCACCTATCACGTGATCCGTTCCCCTTAGGAAAAGATGGGTATCCAATTGCTCTGACGTCGAGAAATAACGCTGAATCATAAGCTCAATAGACGCATCATCAATCGCAATAACGCCTTGGTAGGGCTCTTTAAATTTAGGGCTATCCAGTGTAATCACAACTCGCCCTTCCCCCACTAATGTGCGAAAGTCTGTTGTCTCAGGCAATTCATCTTCATAGGTTGCGGTGGCTCGCAATCCATAACGATCATTAATTTGTACCACAAGGAGCTTAATCGGCCCTGTTGATTCGACTTGTACGGTTAACTTTCCTTCGATTTTTATCGTTGCGCCCAATAATGCGGTCGTAGCGACAAGCTCCCCTAAAAGCTTCTGAACTTGGTAGGGATAACTTCTGCGAGAGAGAATTTCTTGCCAGACATTACTGACTAAAACTCTTTCACCTCGAATCGGTGTATTCTCAAAAATAAAACGATGTAAAAAACTGTCCTGAATGGTCATCACTGAATGAATCCTTTTAAAGTGTCTCTTCTTTTTGAACATGAACGCGTAAAATTCTACGATCATCCACTTCAATAACGGTAAATAAATAGCCTTTTAGCGTCAATGAGTCGCCGACTTCAGGCACTTTGTCAAAGAAGTCGACAAGCATTCCACCTAAGGAGCTATAGTCATCTTCCTCATCGACAAAGCCTCTCATCATTAACGTCTGCTCTACTAAGTGTAGGTCACAAATGCCTGCCATAAACCACTCTTGATCATTTATTTTTTCGATGGATGAACTTTCATCCTCATCAGGGAACTCCCCTGCGATCGCTTCAAACACGTCTAATAACGTGATAACTCCTTGTATTGAACCAAAGTCATCCGTCACAATTACCATATGACTTTTGCTATTTCTAAAAATATCCATCATTTTTAGCACAGGTGTTGAACGGTGTGAATAGATCGCTTCTTTAATGGAACTATCGCGATTAATTGCGCCTTGATTCATTAAATCAGAAATGATGTCTTTCGCACGCGCGACGCCAATAACCTCATCTAAACTATCATCACACACAGGAAAATAGTTATGAGGTATGGTTCTAAGTTGCTCTAAAATAGTCTCTTTATCATCATTAATATTAATCCAAGAAACATTATTTCTAGGCGTCATAATCGAGCGAATCATACGATCTCCAAGAGAAAGTACGCCGCTTACCATGTTGCGTTCATCTTCACCGAAAGGAAGGACTTCATCACTGCTATCATCATGCTTTTCGTCCTCTTCCTCTTCTTCATCATCATTGTCTGTAGGTGTTCCGAGCATTTTCAATACAAGATTTGCAGTGCGTTCGCGCCGAGAGAATTGGCTTTCATGCCTCAACGCATTTCGATTCATTAATTGATTCATGAGTTCAATAAAGACAGAGAAACCGATTGCGGCATAGATATATCCTTTAGGAATATCTGCCCCAAAGCCTTCTGCGATCAAACTTAGCCCGATCATCAATAAGAAGCTCAAACAGAGAATAACGACAGTGGGATGACGATTGATAAAAATGGTTAAAGGACGAGCGGCAAAGATCATCATCCCCATAGAGATGCTGACCGCAAGCACCATAATCCAAAGATGCTTTGCAATACTTGTTGCAGTAATTACAGCATCAAAAGAAAATACGGCATCTAATACAACAATTTGCAGAACAATCGCCCAGAAATTCGCATAGCCTTTTTTCTTCTCTTCATTGATTTCAAGTGTGCCTTCAATCCGTCCATGCAACTCTCTTGTGGCCTTTTGTAGCAGAAAGAAACCGCCCAAAATCATGATAATGTCTCTAAAAGAGAACGCATGATGAAAAAATGGATCAATAAAGAGTGGTTTTGTCAGCGTAATCAACCACGACATAATTGCGAGCAATCCAATTCGCATAATGAGTGCGAACGAAAGCCCTGTGATTCTGGCATGATTACGTTGTTTGGGAGGGAGTTTATTGGAAAGAATCGCGATAAAAATAAGGTTATCGATTCCGAGAACAACTTCTAGTAAAACAAGGATTAACAGCGAAATCCACGTAGATGGATCCAGCAAAAGTTCCATAAAATTCCTCTAAAAGGTAAATAAAAAAGTATACTATTCGCCCGTACAGTTATACGTTATATAATATTTCAGCGTGTAATTTTCTATCATTTTCAATGAATATTCAAATTTAATCTTTAAAAAAAACGACTATGAATCAAGCGAATCAAGAACATACTCCTATGATGAA
>CAZBKP010000143.1:0-4902 GCA_964492525.1 uncultured Cardiobacteriales bacterium | reverse complement strand
AGAATTAGAGCGCCAACAAGCAGATGCAGAGTCTCGTCAGCAGCGTGAAATTGAAACTATTCGTGCGCGTGAACTTGCGGAAACGATGAAGATTCAAGAAGAAGAGCGCTTAAAAGCTGAGCAAGCACGCATTACTTCTCAACAAGAAATTGATGTGAGAGAAGAGAACCGTATGCGTGAAGTTGAAGTTGCACAGCAAAATCGTCTAAGAGCCGTTGCTATCGAAGAAGAGCGTGTAACAAGAGCGCGTGAGCTTGAAGTCGTTGCGCGTGAAAGAGAGATTGAACTTCAGCGTATTGAGAAAGATAAAGCGCTTGAAGAAGAGAGAAAAATCATTGCGGATGTGATTCGTGAGCGTATTTCTGTTGAAAAGACCGTTGCCATCGAAGAAGAGCAAATTAAAGAAGTGCGTGAAATCTCAATGGCAGATCGTGCAAAACAGACGATCGTAATTGAAGCACAAGCAAAAGCAGAAGAAGAGCTCGTTAAACAAGTGAAACAAGCAGAAGCAGATGAAGCGGCTGCAAAACATAAAGCGGTTGAAATTAGTACGCTTGCAGCAGCCAATCTAGAAGCGGCTTCAAAAGATGCGGAAGCAAAGAAAAAACTCGCAGAAGGTATGGAAGCAGAATATGCAGCAACAGGACTTGCAGAAGCTAAAGTACTTCAAGCGAAAGCAGAAGCAGAAGAGAAAGAAGGTTTAGTGAAAGCGCGCGTTACAGGTGAGCTTCGCATGGCAGAAGTGAAGGGTATCCAAGAGCGAGGAATCGCAGAAGCTCAAGCGATCGAATCTAAAGGATTGGCAGAAGCTAAAATTATTGAAGCTAAAGCAATGGCAACTGAGAAGCAAGGCATGGTGGATGCTGTTATTATCCGTGAGCGCTTGAAGGCAGAAGCAGAAGGATTAATTGAGAAGTTCCAAGCGATGGCAACGATGAACAAAGATTCTCGTGAGCATGAAGAGTTCCGTCTTGCGCTTGAAAAAGGATTTGAGCAAGCGATGGCAACGATTACTGCGAATCAAGATATTGCGCGTGAGCAAGCAGAAGTATTGGCTGCAGCATTAAGTAAAGCGAAACTTGAGATTGTGGGGGGTAATGACACCTTCTTCAATAGCTTCTCTAAAGCGATTAGCGTGGGTAAAGCCATTGAAGGTTCTGTTAACGAAAGCCCAATTTTACAAACGGCGCTTCAAACCGTATTGGATCGCGTTGGAAATGGTCAATCTAAAGGGAGCAAAAATCTAAAAGATAAAATTGGCAATCTTGATCTTCAAGCACTTGCAACCCAATTTTTAGGGAATAATACATCAAGTGAAGAGAGTAATAACGACAACGAAACGTTATAAACCATCTCTAAGTAGTTACTGAAAATGAGGAGCGTTCATCATAAACGAACGCTCACTCCCTTTATGCTGATAAAAGAGAGCACATCATGTCTGATTCAATCAATTCTCAAGAACCCCAAACAACTTTAGATAACGCAGTCGCCGAGGGTGGCGCATACGATATTCTTCGTAAGCGTTTAGATAACTTAGGAAATGAGCTCAAAA
Source organism: uncultured Cardiobacteriales bacterium (assembly GCA_964492525.1). Classification (GTDB taxonomy): domain Bacteria; phylum Pseudomonadota; class Gammaproteobacteria; order Cardiobacteriales; family Wohlfahrtiimonadaceae; genus Wohlfahrtiimonas. The sequence goes on along the minus strand of CAZBKP010000143.1, from coordinate 3,350 downwards.
ATGAGACGCAAAATCTCAATGAGTCTCGATTAACAGAGTTTGGCAAAAGTGAAATGGAAGTGATCGGGCGAATTCGTATTCGTACCGAAAATAACTGTATCGCTCGTGATATCGTTCGTTTTGGGAATTGGTTGCTCTTTGGTTATAACGTCTTTTTAGGGTTGAAAAAAGAGACCTTGATCGAAGATGTGTTTTCACTTTATGAATTAACGGAAGGAGATGCAGGATATGATGCTGAAGCCGTTCCATTAGAAGGAACGTTCTTAAATATTCAGCGCTTTGTCGATGACTTTAAAGAACTTTATACCTATTACAAAAATGCACAGCTTCTCCAATTAGTTGAGCGAGAAGGGAAGCTTCTTGCAAGTTTTCAGATCGGTGAGCGTGCTTCCGATATTCGTGTGTTTCGCTGGTCGATTTCGAGCGATAAATCAACGATAGAATATATTGATAATCGTGGTGAGCGTGATATTAGCCTCCCACCTGCGTATGATTTTGAGTGGACGGAAACCACCCGAGAAAATATCGTCAATGGTAATTATCCTCATATTAATGTCTTAGATACGGTCTTTATCGAGACGATCGGGGGTGATCTGACTGTTAAGTGTGAAAATAACACAAATGATGGTTTAGGAATTTACCGAGAAGAAGTCACGGATAAAAATCAGTCGATCAATGATGCGAAAATTGCTTACGCTAAATTAGGATCATTAATTTTATTAAAGGTTCTTCCTTATCGAGAAGAGAACTGGCGTTATCTTGTTTACAATACATTAACGCAAAAAGTACAACGTATAGATGCAATCGGTCAGGCTTGTATTCAACTGCCAGAAGATCATGGAATTATTTTCCCTGGGGGATATTATCTCCAAAATGGTGAGTTTAAAACTTACGAACAGAATATGGAGGGAATGCGTTTTCGCCGAGTGAGAAAATCTCCGAATGGTGAAGATGTTCTCTATGTGTTTTACGATGGTGCAAAGGGTCGTCTTGCGCTCTTTAACTATAATATGATTGAAAGACGCCTTGCAAATCCGATTCTGGCGCAAGGTTATGCCGTTTTTGAAGATGGCCGAATGGTGATTTTTGAAAATGAAAACAGCGAGCCCACACGTGTTCACCCGATGCAGATTTGGCAAACGCCATTTTTCAGCGATGAATTCTCCTCAAAGCAAGTCGCAAGCAATACGGTGTTTGGTCGCATTGGTAATGCAGAACTTGTACGCGGAATATCGGATCTGTATCACATTGTTAGAGAGATCGAAAATCAGAGCATCTCATCTGAGCGCTATAGTGCATTAAGTGAGGAAACCCGCACGCTATTTGATCGATACTATTGGTTTAGTGATGAAACACATTTCAAAGTTGCGCCGATCTTAAAGCAAATTACTCAAACAAGCGAGCTTGTGCTTGATGAGTATGAGAAAGTTGAAGCGATTCGTCGCCAATCTCAACAAGCGATGCAAGAAGCGCAAACTCGACAAAAAGAGCTCATCACAAAACTCTATCCTGAGAGCTGGCAAACCACCGATGAATTTGTCTCTGCGCTCCATGAAATCAATATGCAATTAGGGCGCTTAGTAACGTTACGGACACATCGTTATGTGGATCTTAATGAAATTGAGGCAATGGAGTCCGCCTTAAAGGTTAAGCAAACAGAAGTTTCAAATGCGACGGCTGAATTTTTGGCAGGCGAAAAAGCGCTCCAACCTTTTATTGAAACGATTCAGAAAACCGATAAAGAGATTGAGCACGCAAAAAACAGCGCCGCTTTAACGCCTTTGACACAATCTGCCGATCAGATGTCAGAAGATTTAGATATGCTTTCTAATCTCATGGCGACGCTGAAATTTGAAGATGTCACGCTTCAAACAAAGATTATTGAATCGATTTCAGAAGTTTATGCAAAGCTGAATCAAACTAAAGCTCGGATACAGCAAAAACGGAGAGTCTTATCCTCTCATGAAATGGTGGCGCAATTTAGCGCACAATTTAAGCTCTTCGGGCAAAGTGTTGCAAATGCGATTAATCTCGCAACCGATCCAGAGAAGTGTAATGATGAGCTTTCTCGCTTACTCGTTCAATTAGAAGAGTTAGAGAGTCAATTTAGTGAAAATGATGATTTTCTAGCTGATATTATTGCCAAAAGAGAAGAAGTTCTAGAAACTTTTGAAGGGCATAAACAGCAGTTATTAGAAGATCGCCAACGTCGTGCACAATCATTATTGATGGCAGCGGATCGTATTTTAGAAAGTATTCCAAGGCGAACCGCACGATTTACAGAAGAGACTGAACTCAATGCCTTTTTTGTAGCGGATGCATTAGCCGTTAAAATTAGAGAGATTGTTGCAAAGCTTCGTGAGCTCAATGATAGCGTTAAAGCTGATGATATCGAGTCTCGTTTTAAAAGTTCTCAAGATCAAGCGATACGCACGTTAAGAGATAAGTCCGAGATTTTTGAATCAGGGGGCGATGTCATTAAGTTTGGGCGTCACCGCTTTAGTGTCAACACACAAGTTCCTGATCTAACGATCCTTACTAAAGAAGATACGCTCTATCTTCAATTGACAGGCACAGATTATCAAGTTGCATTAGATGATCCTAAGTTAAAAGAGTTCCAACCCATTTGGACGATGGCTTTAGAGTCAGAAACAACAGAAGTGTATCGTGCTGAATATCTTGCAAGTATGCTCTATCGCGATGCACTTTCTCATCAGAATGGATTGTCATTTGATCAATTAACAACAGCAGTTAGTGATCAAACAGCACTTGCGACAATCGTAAGAGATTATGCGGCCATTCGTTATAAAGAGGGTTATGAAAAAGGAATTCATGATCACGATGCAACGCTGATTTTACAAGCGCTGATTCCTTTAAGCCTAAGTGCCGATTTATTACGTTATAACCCGCTTGCGCGTATGATTGCAGTTCTGTTTTGGCATCATGTTCATGAAGATGATCTTTGCAAAACTTGGACAGATCGATCAAAAACGAGCATGGATATCGCAACGCTATTTGGAAATGAAGAAGGCTTAATCGATTTAAGGCTAGAGGTAGAGTCGTCGCTTGCGCTCTTTTTGGCAGAACATACGATTAAACATGAGTTTTATCATATTAAACAGGCGTCTGAATATTTGGTCTATATTCTTGCTCGCTCACCTCAAGTTGCCGTATTGAGTAAAAATGGTAAAACACTTGCGGATGAATTAGAGCGCAAACTAAGTGATGCACATATGTGGGGGAACTTTAATCACTCTCAAGAAAGTTTAGGGGATCGTTATGTCTCTCGCTGGCTTTTAATTGAAAACTGGCTTAAAGGATTGTGTTCACAACCTGAGTTTTTTGAATTA
>CAZBKP010000142.1:0-5022 GCA_964492525.1 uncultured Cardiobacteriales bacterium | reverse complement strand
TTACTTCAATACAAGTCCCCACACAAATCACTTAAGATTAATCTGTTAAAGAACTATTAAGAGAAAGTCTTTCTCTCAAATCGGGAGAGCTATTATACAAACATAAAACACGATGTCAACAACTTTTATTAAATAAAAATAAATATGTAGATTACAGCTTCCTTATCTATAAATAATTTAATTATAAGGTTTTTATTCTTTATAAGTCTGTTCAATTAGATTAAGATAAATCAATAGTAACTACTACATGGGGTGTCATATGCAATCAGCAAGTAAGAATAGAAAACTCCTTTGGATTATTATTACCGTTCTCTGCATCTTTTTTATATTTGTAATGATGTTTAAGAAAAATGATAACGAGCAAATTATCCAAAGTAACGGGCGTATTGAAATCACTTCTGTCGATATCTCTACAAAATTTGCAGGCCGAATTAATGAAATACTTGTTGATGAAGGCGATTATGTCGAAAAAGGAGATAAACTTGCCGTCATGCAATTGGACTCTTTGATTGCCCAACTGAATGAAGCAGAAGCAAATTACCAACAAGCACTCCATAGTTCCGATAGTGCTAAAGCAATTATCCTTGCCAGAGAGAGTGATAAAGTTGCCGCAGAAGAGGGTGTTAAGGCAAAAGAGAGCCAAATTTATGCCGCAGAACGTAAACTTGCACGCTTAAAAACACTTGTAGGGCAACGCGCCAGTACAGAGCAGGACTATGAAGATCAAGAAGCTTATGTTGAAACACTCAAAGCAGAACTTGCCACAAGTAAAGCACAAGTATCCGCCTCTCAAGCACAGATTGATGCTGCAAAAGCACAATTTGTAGCCACACAATCTCAAGTCAAAGCTGCTCAAGCAACGATTGATCGAGTGAAAGCAGATATTACAGATAGCGTACTTAACGCCCCTGTCGAAGGTCGTATTCAATACCGAATTGCTGAACCCGGAGAAGTCATTGCCGCAGGGGGGAAAATTCTAAATTTACTCGATTTATCTAAAGTGAATATGACATTCTTCCTCCCTACTCAATACACAGGACTTCTCTCTGAGGGAGAAACAACAGGGTCTGAAGTACGAATTATTCTAGATGTTGCACCTGATTATGTTATTCCTGCCCGAGTGACGTTCGTCTCACCTGAGGCACAGTTTACACCTAAAACAGTTGAAACAAGTGATGAACGACAAAAGCTAATGTATCGTGTAAAAGCAAAAATTGATCCTGAAATCTTAAAACGTTATCGCAAGTTTCTTAAAACTGGCGTGACGGGTGAAGCCTATATCAAAATCGATCCTAAAGCAGAATGGCCGTCACGTTTTGAAATTAAGCCTTATGAGAAATTAGATGAAAAAGTGAACGCTCAATAATTTTATTTCATCATATTCTCATTTAAAGGATGATGATCATGACAACCTCATCTGTAGTTTCAATTCAGCACGTCTCTTTAAAATATAAAGAGAATGTCGCACTCAACGATTTATCGATTGAGATTCCCTCAGGAATTATTACAGGATTAATTGGTCCTGATGGGGTCGGTAAATCGAGTCTTCTTGCACTTATTTCAGGTGCAAGAGAGATACAAACAGGAGAAGCATGGGCTCTCAATGGAGATATGCGAGAAAAATCGCATCGCGATACTGCCTGCCCTCATATTGCGTATATGCCACAAGGATTGGGAAAAAACCTCTATCCCAATCTTTCTGTTGAGGAAAACTTACAGTTCTTTGGTCGACTTTTTGGGCACAATGCGAAAGAGCGCCGTAAACGGATTGATAATCTTACAAAACGAACAGGACTGTATAAATTCCTCGACCGTGCTGCAGGAAGACTCTCAGGCGGTATGAAGCAGAAGCTTGGTTTGTGTTGCTCCCTTATTCATGATCCTGATTTATTGATTTTAGATGAGCCTACAACGGGCGTGGATCCGCTTGCCCGTGCACAATTTTGGAGCTTAATACGCGATATTCATAAAGAACGTCCGCAAATGAGTGTTATTGTCGCAACGGCTTACATGGATGAAGCTCAGCAATTTGATTGGCTTATTGCGATGGACGATGGCAATATTCTTGCAACAGGAACCGCAGAGGAGCTTCTCCAAAAAACAGAAACGACTGATTTAGAATCTGCCTTTATTCGTCTTCTACCCGAATCTAAACGCGCAAATTATGAGCCTGTTTCCGTCCCTCCACTAGATCTTTCTGAAAATACACCAACTGCCATCAAAGCCGTAGGGCTTACCAAAAGGTTTGGAAATTTTACTGCGGTCAATAATGTCAATTTTGAGATCAAAAAAGGGGAAATATTTGGCTTTTTAGGATCAAACGGTTGTGGTAAATCAACCACCATGAAAATGTTAACAGGACTTCTTCCTGTGACAGAAGGAAAAGCCTATCTTTTTGGCAAAGAGATTAATCCTGATGATTTAAATACGAGAAGACGAGTGGGATATATGTCCCAAGCATTCTCTCTTTATAGCGAGCTGACCGTTCATCAAAACCTTGTCATGCATGCCAAACTCTTTCAAATCCCTGAAAAAGAGATTGCACCAAGAGTGGATGAAATGGTTTCTCAATTTGGATTAGCGCATGTATTAGATAAACTTCCAGAAGATTTGCCATTAGGAATTCGGCAACGGCTCTCTCTAGCGGTTGCAATGGTGCATAATCCCGAACTTTTAATTTTGGATGAGCCAACCTCAGGAGTTGATCCTGTGGCTCGAGATAATTTTTGGCGATTGCTTATTGATCTTTCTCGCAATAAAGGTGTCACCATTTTTATCTCGACACACTTTATGAACGAAGCACTGCGCTGTGATCGTATGTCGATGATGCATGCGGGCACCGTTTTAGATAGTGATACACCCCAAAATCTCATCAAAAAACAAGGGACAAAAACGTTAGAAGAGGCATTTATCAAATACCTCATCGATGCCGGCGCAGGAGAAGATGGCGGATCTGATGCCTCGACAACTCTACAAACAGGAAGTCCAGATAAAGAGGAAGAAACATTTAAACGATTTAGTCTACAACGCCTTTTATCGTATACATGGCTTGAGGCTTTAGAACTCATGCGTGATCCGATTCGGGGTTCCCTTGCACTTTTGGGTTCTATGATTCTGATGGTAACCATTGGCTACGGCATCACGATGGATGTTGAAGATCTTCCCTACGCGATTTTAGATCGAGATCAAACGACCTTAAGCCAAAGCTATGCAACCAATATTTCAGGTTCGCGGTATTTTATAGAGAAAGCGCCCATCTATGATTATGATGAAATGGATCGTAGACTCAAAAATACAGATATTGCCGTCGCAATCGAAATCCCGCCGAATTTTGCAAAGGATCTTGCCAAAGGACATACCGTGACAATCGCAGCTTGGGTCGATGGTGCAATGCCTCAACGCGCAGAAACGATTCGAGGGTATATTCAAGGGATTCATCAAGATTGGCTGTTAAAACAAGCGAAATATAAGTATGGAACTGAATTTAGCCTGCCCTTCGATCTTGAACTCCGCTATCGCTATAATCCGAGCGTACAGAGTTTAGTGGCCATTGCTCCTGCTGTCATTCCCATTTTATTGCTTTTAATTCCTGCGATGTTAACCGCGCTTTCCGTTGTACGGGAGAAAGAGCTTGGCTCGATCATAAATCTTTATGTGACGCCCGTCAGTAAACTTGAATTTTTACTTGGAAAGCAGATTCCTTATCTTATTATCTCGATGATCAACTTTGCATTATTAATCCTAGTGGCACTCTTCATTTTCCAAGTTCCTATTAAAGGAAGTCTATTTGCCTTAACAGTGATTACCCTTCTTTTCTGTGGATTCTCTACAGGATTTGGACTACTTGCCTCTACATTTACCAAAAGCCAAATTGCTGCGATGTTTTTTACAATCGTCGGTACTCTGATTCCTGCCATTCAATTTGCAGGATTATTAAATCCAGTCTCATCACTTGAAGGCACTGGAAAAATCATTGGTGAGCTCTACCCTGCCTCCCATATTTTGACCGCGACACGGGGGGTATTTAATAAAGCCTTAGGATTTAATGATCTCTCGTCAGAATTTTTTGTGCTTTTAATCACGGCACCGATCGTGACCCTTCTGAGTGTTTTCCTTTTGAAGAAACAGGAGCGCTAAATGATGAAACAATCTTTATCAAATATTTATGTGCTAGGCATTAAAGAGTTTTGGAGTTTAATTCGTGATCCTATTTTACTCGTCTTAATCGCCTTTACCTTTACCGTCTCCGTTTATACTGCCGCAACCGCTGTTCCGGATGGGCTTCAAAATGCAAGCATCGCCTTTGTCGATGAGGATCGTTCAACGTTATCCGAACGCATAAAAACTGCTTTTTATCCGCCTCAATTTGTCTATCCTCATGATATTACGCTCATGGAAATGGATCGGGGTATGGATAAAGGTGATTACACCTTTGTCGTGAATATTCCTCCCTATTTTCAGCGTGATGTCCTTGGTAACCAAAAACCAACGCTTCAACTCAATGTCGATGCGACTCGAATGACACAAGCCTTTACAGGTGGAATGATTATCAATCAGATTATTGCGGGTGAAATTTCTGAATACCTAGCAAAAGAGCGGAATCAATCCGTCTATCCTGTACAACTTGCCGATCGCATGGCGTTTAATCCAAATCTCACTGCATCTTGGTTTGGTGCGGTAACGGAGCTTATTAACCTGATTACGATGCTCTCGATCATTTTAACAGGTGCTGCGTTAATTAGAGAGCGTGAGCGAGGCACCATTGAACACCTTCTTGTCATGCCGCTGACGCCTCTTGAGATTATGCTCTCAAAAGTGTGGTCAATGGGAGTGGTCGTGCTCTTCTCTTCTCTCATTTCTCTTATTATTGTGATCCAATCCTTTTTGCATGTTCCCATTCAAGGATCTATTCTGCTATTTACATTAGGCGCGGCCGTTTATCTTTTTGCAACGACCTCATTAGGAATCTATTTAGCAACACTTGCGCGCAATATGCCTCAGTTTGGAATGTTACTTTTGTTA
>CAZBKP010000141.1:0-5043 GCA_964492525.1 uncultured Cardiobacteriales bacterium | reverse complement strand
CCTCTGTTTCAGCAGTTGTTCTCGTCAAGAGCAGGCCATTATACAACCTTTTTTTAGGCTGTCAATATTCAATATAAACTTTTTTAATGTGTGCGCATTTTATATTCATCTAATCAATACAAATACATTTTAATCTTATTTTATATCATTGATATTTAATAAATATTAAAAATATAATAACGACTTAACAGTTTTGTATTAAGCCCTATTTTATTAGATGATTTAAAATAGTTTATCGTATTAATATATAAATTTTCTAACAATAGTCTTTTATTTCTTTTTTTTCTGTATAGAATAATTGAGGCATCTTAAATGATGATTCTAAAAATGACTATCGGAGGTATTTATGGCTTATGCAACTACAAACCCATATACAGGAGAGCAGATCAAGACGTTTCCAAATGCAACAGATGCAGAAATCAAAAGTACTATAGAAGGTGCTGATAAAGCATTTCATGAATGGAAAAAAACAACTTTTGCTAAACGTGCAGAAATTTTAAAGAAAGCGGCCACGTTATTGCGTGAACAATCAGATGAGTATGCAAAATTATTAACTTTGGAAATGGGAAAGCTGTTCACAGAAGCTAAAGGTGAAGTTGAACTATCTGCTCAAATTCTTGAGTATTACGTTGAGCATGCGGAGCGCTATCTTGCTCCTCAGAAGTTGACTGTAAAAGATCCTGCTGAAGGAAATGCCGTTTTAGTGCATGAACCTTTAGGAGTACTTTTAGCAGTAGAACCATGGAACTTCCCTTATTATCAAATTGCAAGAATCCTTGCACCTCAGGTTTCTGCTGGAAATACTTTAATACTAAAACACGCCTCAAACGTACCCCAATGTGCGCTCGCCTTTGAAAAATTAATGAAAGATGCAGGGCTTCCTAAAGGTGTGTTTTCCAATCTATTTTTAAGCCACGATAAAATTGAGGATGTTTTAAAAGATCCTAGAGTATGTGGCGTTGCTTTGACGGGTTCTGAAGGCGCAGGAGCCTCTGTTGCTCAACTTGCAGGTAAATACCTTAAAAAATCAACAATGGAACTCGGTGGTGCAGATGCCTTTATTGTATTAGCAGATGCAGATATGGACAAAACTGTTAAGTGGGCTGTATTTGGTAGACACTGGAATGGTGGTCAAGTTTGCGTTTCTTCTAAACGAATGATTATTGAAGCGCCTGTATATGATGAATTTTTAACAAAATACACAAAAGGAGTTGAAGGGTTAAAAGCTGGTGACCCAATGGATCCTAGTACTACCCTAGCCCCTCTTTCATCTCAAAAAGCAGCTGATGATGTCAAAAGACAAATTGCTGAAGCTGTTAAACATGGCGCCACTGCAACTGAAGTTGGCCCAAAAGTTCCAACAAAGGGCGCTTTTGTTCAACCCACCATTTTGACCAACGTAACACCTGACAATCCTGCTTATTACTGGGAATTCTTTGGCCCAGTCTCTATGATCATCAAGGCGAAAGATGAAGCGGATGCGATTAATATTGCAAATGACTCACCTTTTGGACTAGGCGGTTCGGTCTTTACCTCTGATCTTGTCCGTGGGCGAAAAGTAGCTGAACAAGTTTCAACAGGAATGGTTTTTGTGAACCATCCAACCATGGTTAAAGCTGATCTACCTTTTGGTGGGATACGTCGCTCAGGTTATGGAAGAGAGTTATTAGACTTAGGATTGAAAGAGTTCGTTAATCATAAATTGATAGATGTTGTCGATATCGATGCTCCTTTCTAATATCTTCTAAGACAAAAAAAACCGCAAAGTCATTGCGGTTTTTTTTATTAGTCTCAAGTTTATTACTGATTAAAACTATCTAAAAACTTTAGATATTCTTCTTTTGTCATTAAAGGCTTATAACTTGCAAAAAGTTCATCTGCCTTTTTGGCATCATCATAAAGCAGGTCAATAATACTCATCGCCATCATTTGTGCAGGCCTGATATATGCCATATCTTCATCAAATACAGTATAATCGCTTCCATGAAGAACGCCTCTAACAGAACCAATCCAAGGATGACTTACAGGCATAATATGAGATAAATCCCCTGTATCTGTACTTCCTGTCATATGGGGTGCTAGCCAAACATTTTCTTCGCCAATAAGATCTGTTGCATTGTTTTGAAGAAGCTCATTAAGAGTAGCATTATTATAGAGTGGCAAATAACCCGGAAGGTCTTTGATTTCAACCTCAGCACCTACTGACATCGCACCTGCTTTAAGTGCTTGTGTAATTCGCTTATTTGCATCAATCATTGCAGGCACATTCCCTGCTCTAACGTAACTTTCCATGCGAACGTCACTTGGCACAACATTTACCAAACTTCCACCTTGAGTGATGATAGGATGAAAGCGAACATAGTCCTTTTCTTGGAATGTATCTCGAATTGCATTCACACCCATAATCCCCATTATTGCTGCATTTAAAGCATTCACACCCAAATGGGGAGATGCTGCAGCATGAGAAGGTTTACCTTTATAGTTAATCAGTTTTCCAATAAAACCATTTGTCGTTGTTGAAATTTCGATAAACCCATTTGGACGATCATTCGCAACGCTCGTTAGATGAACCTGAAGCGCCATATCAACATCATCAAATTCTCCTCGAGAAATTAATTCAGGCTTACCCCCAATATATTTAATTTTTCCTTCTTTAATCAACTTATTACGATATGTAATTTCTACATATTCTTCAGCGGGCACAGCGAAAGGGACTACATCTCCAGCAAGGTATTCCATAGCCCCCGAATCAATTAACCCCATTGTAACAGCCATCATATTTGCGATTTGCGCATTATGTCCACAGCAGTGGGTTGCACCTGTTAGTGCATCTGCATCAGGATGATCTGCACAGATAATTGCATCAAGCTCACCAATAACAGCAATACTATGTTTACTTCCTTTACCACCTTTAAGTCGTCCTTTAACACCTGTAAGCGCTAACTTATTCTTAAAGGGCACCTTCAAATCAGAAAATGCTTTTTCAACTTTTTCTGCCGTTTTCGTTTCTTTATAACCTAACTCAGGCTCTTTCCAAATACTCTCTGCTATTGCCTTAATATCGGGTTTACGATTAGCAATCGCCTCACATACTTTACGTTTTAATTCTTCTTTAGTCATTTACAACTCCTTTCGTTCTACTAAGGAATAACACCTTCCCAATGCAAGGTCACTTGAGCAATTAATGCCGCAAAAACAAATGTACCTGTAAACACTGCCAAGGCAACAGGGATAATTTTCCATGAAATTTGTTTAAAACTCTCAATATCTTTTCCGAGCGATAAGCCTGCATAAGCAAGAACAGGCGTACAAACTGCAAGCATAGAAATTTGATTTGTGATCTGTATCATCTCATTATGATAAGGAAAATATTCCGAAGAAATATATCCTGCAATCAGTGATACCCATAAGATCACAGGAAGTTTCTTAAATCCAGGAAACTGTCCAATAATAAATCCTAAAAGAGAAACTGCTCCCAATATACCCATTGCAGCTAATCCTTTTACAAATATCTCCAAAAAACTGGCAGTTGATGAGGAATAAATCGTAACACCAACAGCATTACCCAGCGCAGTAAAAAGCGCTAAAAAAATTAAGGCAATTAGGGTCATCACCACTTTATCTAAAACTATTTTATCCATAATTACTTTCTCCCTTTGGTTAATTTATCGTATAGGAAAGATGTAAATGGAAGTGAGAAGAAAATATAAATATAAAGCCCTAAAATTCCTGACATCAAGTTAGCAGAGGTTGCATATGCATTAATTTGTGATGCATAGTCTGGGAAAATTTTAACAAGCGGTGCTAATGATGCAGTCATCATACTACCACTTCCAACACCTGCCCCCATCGCTAGAGCAAGTGGATGTAAAAAGTTTAATTTAGCAAAAATGCTCGCTATAACACCCATCCATATCGCACCAAATAAAGTTCCACAGATATACATTGCCATAACACCACGACCTTCAGGTGAATCAATCCCATATTTCGCTTCTATAATCGCGATATTGGGCTCACGCCCTACCGAGTAAGTTGCCCCTACTGCTTCTCTCCCCATTCCTAGCATAATTGCCAATGGCAATCCTAGAGCAATTGTTCCCAAGAAATGACCAACCTCTTGCAGTAAAAGCGCACCTTTCGCTTGGAAAATCTCATTTAGATGAGGACCGACTGACATCCCTAACTTTGCGATTAATAAGATTAGAGCAACACCCATTATGTTCGAGGCATTCTTCATATTCTTGTTATCCAAGATTTTGAACTTTGGAAAGCTAACAATTCCACCAATAATCATTGCATAGAGCATCGGAAATACGAGAACAAATCCTAATGATCTCGCCCCGATCGCTTCACTTCCTGCAATAATAAGCACACTTAATATATGCAATTTCCAATCTTTTAATAATTCCATAATATTTCTCTGAGCAACTCAAAGGAATTAATAAACCATAATCCCAACAATTCTGCAATTCCTATAACAAAATAAAATAAATTTAAATTTAGACTATGATTTATCTTAATGTTTTTACTGAATTTTATTAGAAGAATAAATTACAAACTAGCAACATTTTTAAATTACACTACGTTATCTTCTATTACTGATAATCTGAAAAAATAATCCAAATAGAAAATGAGAAAAAAATGATCATCACCAGAAAATTACCCATAAAACCCAATAATGGAATATGCTTAACTAAACTCAGTACCTTTGCCCCCATTAGAATCAAGCATGAAAGATATATCATACTAACGCATTGCAACGTTAAAGTAAGCACTAAAAAAGGAATTACTGTTGGCTTATAAGAAGCATCTATAAATGCGGGAAAGAATGATAAAAAGAATAAAAGTGCTTTTGGATTCGTTAAACTTAATATGAGCGCTTGTTTAAATGGATTTTTATCTAATGTCTTAATCTGTTTTGCTTCTCTTTCATCGCCCTGCCTCTTTTGAAGAAAAAGCGAATAAAAAATTTGTGCTGATAAAAAAAACAGGTAACATCCACCAAATATTTTCAAGCCTGTAAATAGTATTGGAAAACGATGA
>CAZBKP010000140.1:0-5050 GCA_964492525.1 uncultured Cardiobacteriales bacterium | reverse complement strand
AAAATATAAATGAAATCTATTGATAATGTCACAGCTTATCTCTTCATCGTTTAGATAACCTATTAGTTAGTTTATAAAAAATGGGGCACTCTTATTAAATTATAAAAAAATAATTCTTAATTGAATAATCCCGTATAATACGTTGCGTTTACTTATTATTAAAAGGAGCTAAAATGCAAAATGATGATGTATCGGTCACCGATTGGGTTGTAACACTTATCGTATTATCGATTCCATTTGTTAATATTATTATGTTTATCTATTGGATCTTTTCCTCATCTACCAAACCAAGCAAGAAAAATTTCATGCTCGCTAGTTTGGTACTAATGTTACTCGCTTTTGCTTTAGCTTTTCTACTTGTAATGTTCGGTGGAACATCTATGATGAATTCTCTAAGATAATTTAATATAAAAAAGGGATCATAAATGATCCCTTTTTTATTATCTTTAAAAGTCTTTATGCCTTTTTGGGTTGCATCACATCTTTAAAGTTTGATTTTTCTTCTGTGATCTTCGCTTTACCTGTCAAGAACTCTACAATTTGATCTTCTAAAGCAAGGTTACGAACTTGTTGCATTGTATTTTGATCTTTTCTAAAGTGAGCTTTCACTTCCTCAGGATCTTCATACGTCGCCGCTAAGTTTTCTAAGCGTGCCTCAACAAATTTATCATCCAACTTAATATCGTTTGATTTAACTAACTCAGAAAGCAACAAGCCTAAACGCGCTCTTCTTTCTGCTTCAGGACCAAATGCTTGTTGAGCAATTTTCAAAAACTGTTGAGCTTGCTCTTGATCTTTTGGTTGAGGGAAATTAGATTGTTGAGCCATTGCCTGAACCTCACCCATTACCAAAGCTTCTGGTACATCAATTGGATTCGCTTCAGCAAGTGCTGCCATCATATTCGTTTTAAGTTGGTTATTCAGAACATTCTTAAGCTCTCTAACCATGTTCTTTTCAAGCTCTTCTTTAAGCTTGTCAACGCTTCCATCTTCAATCCCAAAGCCTTTTGCAAATTCCGCATCCACCTCAGGTAATATAGGAGACTCAACTTTGTGAACCGTGATATCAAACTCAGCCGCTTTTCCTTTTAGATTTTCTGCATTATAGTCTTCAGGGAACGTAACTTTAATCGTTTTCTTCTCTCCTGCTTTTACGCCTACAATACCGTCCTCAAATCCAGGAATCATAGATTTAGAACCAAGGACTAAAGGAACATCGGTACCTTTTCCGCCGTCGAATTCTTCACCTTCTATGCGTCCAACAAAATCGATCACAACTTTGTCACCATCTTCTGCGGCACCCGCTTTTTCATTCCATTTCGCTTGTTGCTTGCGTAGGGTTTCGACCATTTCATCAACATCGCTAGCAGTCACTTCTGCAACCACTTTCTTTACATCCAGCTTATCAAAGCTTAAAGTGATTTCTGGCATCACTTCGAACTCAACTGCGAAATCAAATTGATCTGTACCTTCATTCGGCACAACCATTGGATAACCCGCAGGCTTGATCTCTGTTCCTTTAATAATTTCAGAGAAGGCTGCATTAATTTTATCATTAATTACATCTGACTCAATTTGCTGACCATGCATACGTTCAACAACTTTAGTAGGTACTTTACCAGGACGGAAACCGTCTACACGGATACGCTTTGCTAAGTCTTTTAGACGCTTTTCTTTTTCAGATGCCACTTCATTTGCATCTAATTTAATATTGACTTTACGTTTAAGTCCTTCTAATACTTCAATTGCTGACATAATCTAGGTACCTAAGTTTAATAAAAGTTAAACAAAAAAAGGCACGATTTACGCACCTTTTTATTATGTGGTGCGAGAGGAGAGACTCGAACTCTCACGGTCACCCGCTGGAATCTAAATCCAGTGCGTCTACCAATTTCGCCACTCTCGCAGTGAGAACAGAGATTATACTTTTTTTTCTTATCTTGTCAATATCTCAAAAAGACTATTTCTTAGCCTCTGGAGTCCCAGCTTTAAAATAGAAACAAAGTACACAGAGTGGGAAATATGCAATTAAAACACCTATAATTCCTGAAAGTTTTTCCAAATTAATAAGATATGCAATTGGAAATAACCAAACCATATTTATTAGTATCACACCCAATGTAACAACTTTATGACTATGATATTTTCTAGATGCATATTGATATGCATGCGTTCGATGCCCTTCTGTTACTCTCTGCCTTTTTATCAGACGAATCATGAGTGTCCACGTTGCATCAACAATAAAAGCCCCTGCTAAAACAAGACCAATCCAAAAAAAGTTTGGATCAAAATTCAAGGATAAATAGATCAAAAGAACGGATACAACTAACCCCAAAAATCCACTTCCCACATCTCCCATAAAAATTTTTGCAGGTGGAAAATTAACATACAAAAACCCTAATAAGAATGCAGAAAGAAACGCATAAAGGTATAGCATAAAAAAAGGCTCTATCATAATTCCAAACGAATCCGATGGAGGTGCAATATGTTGCGATAAAAACAATAAACCTACGATTACAAAAATGGCCTCCGATGCGCATAATCCATCAATTCCATCCATAAAATTAAAGAGATTAATCATCCAAATTATCATTAAAACGGTAAACATAGCACCTACTATGCCAAGCGATAATTGCCAATTCAGAATAGATATATTAGAAATATATCCAATACCACATATCACTAATAAAGCTGAAATGACATGAATTAAAAAACGTTTTTTTGCGCTTAACTGATAACGGTCATCTAAGTATCCTATTCCGGCAACTAGTCCAGAAGCAATAAACAGTGTAATCATTACATAGACATATGTGTTTTTTATAGCAATAGAATTTAATATTAATGTCGTCAGAATTAATGAACCTAAAAAAAGGATCACAAATGAAATTCCACCACCCCTTGGAGTAGCTAACACATGAGAGCTTCGATCATTCGGAATGTCCATGAGATTTTTTCTTCTAGCCACAACAATTAACCATTTTGTGAAAGCATATCCAACAAACTGGCTAAGTACTATTAACTGAGATATCACAAAGAATATTGATTCAGAGTAATAATACATAGAGACCATAGAAAATAAGGTAAAAATAGTGAGTTTTAAAACAGCCTGATAACAAACACTCAATTTTGTGATCAACTGCCCCACAATAATCTTAGATAGATAATGCGCGAAGAATAAACTATTGATAAAGATAGTAATAATTAAAGCGATAACAAAAATTGCCATATTTCAGATTCTTTATTGGTTTTAGACGTGCATAGAGATTATATTTCTATGCACATCTCTTTAATTATGGGCACTTAAATCGTGTAGACATTTAAATTTGCAGCGTCCAAATCCGCTTTGGGACCTAAAACGGCAATAGAGGCTCTGTTTTTATCTGCAAAATATTTTTCTGTCACTCGTTTTAAATCCTCTAGTGTGACCTTCAAAATACTGTTGCGATACGCTTCTCTTACTTCACGCGTATTCCCAAAGTAGTTGGCAAGATACGTCCCTTGATACTCAGCCGCGGGAGATTTAGGCTTATCAATTGCAGAAATCACACCTAAAACAGCCTCTTCAAGCGCCAATTGTTCATGATTTGTAGAGAGCATCCAATCAATTGCATGATCAAAATCTGTGAGTGTTTCATTCAGTCTTGGATCACGATAACTGAAGAAATTAAAAGCACCTCCCTGCCCGTTATAAACGGCACCTCCACCATAAGCCCCTCCTTGCTCACGAATAGCGCGATGTAGATATCCATTACGCAAAAATCCTGATAAAACATTGAGCGCAGGCGCATCAGGATCAGTCGATTTTGCAACTGAATAGCTTTTTGCACAGTAATGCACGGGGGCATTGATAGACCATCCGATCAATAGATTTTTAGCATCCACTTTGTATGGGAATGCGTAGGCATCATGTGCTGTCACTGTATGATTCAAAGCAGCAAGCGCATAACCACCTAATGTTTCTATCTGTGGATCGCTAGAAATAGTCATTACTTCGTACTTAGAAGATCTCAATTTATCTAAAAGTGCACTTAAACGCTGACAAAATTGCGCACATTCATCACCTTTTTTAAGGCTTTCCACCAAGCGATTCATCGCTGCAATTGAAGTCATTCCACCAATTTTCTCAGATAAATACGTTGACTCTGAAATCGATTGGCTTGCAACACCCATCGCATAAGTATGCCCGTTAGAGATAATTCCCTCTTCTCTACCCAATTTCATTTGAGCCAAAAGCTCCTGAATACGTTTTGTTTCATCAAAACGAACTTCTAACAAAGTCTCCTTTAAGAGATCAGATAACTTCTGACTATTAGCCACTAAAGCCTTTCCTGAAAGAATCCATAATCCCTTCATGTTTCCAGTGGTGCGATCTGTTTGATAAAGCGTGCTTGCACTTAATCCACCTGTGTATGCAGAAATACGTGCCTGTTGCTCAAGATAGCCATATTTACCAACCCCCACTTCTGTCATGAGTTCATTGAGATATGGTAATAACTCCGTTTCTTCTTGAGTCAAAGCAGGTAACTCTACCACCAAGCTTTGATAAATCATTCCATTGGTATTGGGGGATCCAATAATGAGCGTTCCTTCTGATTTCTTCTGCGTTTCAATTGTAGGAATATGAAGAGATTTTGGAATATCTTCTCGTGTCACCATTGGCAAGATACTAATATCATCTTTCTGAGATTGACGGGCTTGAAGCGCTTCGGCATCTTTAATGATTTTATCGGTGGCTTCTTTCGAAAGATTAGATTGAATCTCTTTCAACTTAGCTTTCTCTGCATTTGCGATTTCATCCGCAAGTGTATGACTAGGCTTGACCGTCAACATTAATTTATGAGGATTATTTAATAAAAGTCGATCAATTAAATTCGGGATAAATTTAGGATCTTTGATCTCTTCTCGCATGGTAATTAATACATTATCAATACCCAAAGCATCTGATGCATCCCCGCCATGAAGGACAGGTGCTAAACATTGTAAAATCAAGCTTAAACCATAAGGATAACGGCTTTCCGTAATCTCGCGTGCAGACAATTCCAATTGATGC
>CAZBKP010000139.1:0-5059 GCA_964492525.1 uncultured Cardiobacteriales bacterium | reverse complement strand
GGAGGATTCTCGTGGCTTTATCGATCATGTTACTCGATACGATGATGTTTTAGAAGATTTTCAAAAAAAGCTGGAAGCCGAAGGAGTCACACTTCCTGAAGGTTATTTAAGTGAATTTAATCCGTCATTGAACTCTTGGGTTAAAGAACATACGCAATCGATGGCAAAAGGCGTCCAACTCTGGATCGATTATGGCTATTCTCGCAACGAATATTATGATCCTTCACGTATTGAAGGAACTCTAATTGCGCATTATAAACATCGTGTTCATAATGCATGGAATCTTTATTGTGGTGTTCAGGATTTAACGGCCAATGTTGATTTTACTGCGGTTGCAGAAGCAGGAATTTCAAGTGGATTTGAGCTTTTAGGATATACCAATCAAGCCTATTTCTTATATGGCACGGGGTTAGAACAACTTCTTCTTGACGCACAGCCTAACTACAATGATGTTGAATGGTACAACATTTCACAATCCATTCAGAAATTAATTATGCCCAATGAAATGGGGGAGCGATTTAAAGTCATGGCGCTTTCAAAAGGGTTCCCTTTAGATTTTGAGTTGTCAGGTTTTTCTATATTAGAACTCAGCCGAGTTTTGTAGCTAGTTCAAATTGGTTAGTGAATAAAAATTTTATTTTAAAGTATTTTGCTTTTTATCCCATAAAAATCTTATTTCTTACAAGCAATATTTATATTAATAAATATATTATCAATAATAATTATTTCTGTTGGCTGCCAAATTAGCTTTAATAATAAAAATCTTTCAGTTATGAATTGAAATTTAATTGACAATTACTTGATTGAATAGAAATCTACAATGCATGGTAAATCAATATCTTTAGATTTCTTTTCCTTATTTCTATAATTTTTATTTACATTTTTTTATATTTAAAAATAATTTAAAAAGTTCATTATAAAAAATTTAAAAAATGATTTTATCTTATTTAAATTTAATATTAATTAATAATAATATTATTATAATAATCGTTAAGTAAATGATATTTTAAATATCACTAATATTAAGTGATTTATTAAATGAGGTAATAATATGAGAACTGAAATGTTAAGTAGTAAGAAAGCGATGTATACCAAAGGTTTTGAGAAAGAAGATGAAATATCACAAGAGTATTTAGATGCTGTTGAAGCCGAAGGAGATGCTAACGCTGACTACGAAGATATCCTTCACTCATATTATAGTGAAATTTCTAATTTTCCGTTGCTAAAAGCCAAAGAAGAAAAAGAGCTCGCTCAAAAAGTTCAAAAAGGGGATAAACGTGCAAAAGAAAAAATGATCAACAGTAATCTTAGATTGGTCATTAAAATTGCAAAACGTTATGAAAATAGAGGATTATCTTTTTTAGATTTAATTGCAGAAGGGAATCTTGGGTTAATTCAAGCAGTTGAAAAATTTGATCCTGAAAAAGATTTCAGATTTTCAACCTATGCAACATGGTGGATTAGGCATGCAATTGAAAAAGGTGTGATGAATACAGGCAGGGCAGTTAGATTACCTATTCATCTTCACAAGGCAATCAATAAAAGTTACAAAGTGCAAAGAGAGTTAAATGCTAAATTGAAAAGAGAGCCAACAATGGAAGAACTCTCAAAAAGCCTTAAAAAACCTCAAAAAGAGATCGAAGAATTGTGGAGAGACAATGAAAGTGTTTTGTCACTAGACATGGAGTTAAATGAGAATAACGGTTCGTTGTTAGAAACGCTATCTGAAGATGATGAACATGATCATGTTCTAAAAGGACTGGAGGAGAACGAATTGTTAAATATGTTAGAAGAAGGCTTGAGTGCTTTAAGTAAAGAGTCTCGTTACATTATTGAAGCAAGATTTGGTTTGCATGATGGTGTTTCAAAAACATATGATCAAGTTGCTCAAGATCTTGGAATGAGCGCTGAAAAGGTTCGTAGATTACAGATGAAAGCATTTAAAGAGATAAAAAATTTCCTTCCTGATCAAGATTCTATTTGGGAATAACTTGAATAATTAAAGCATGCCCCCATATAAGATAGGCGTTAGAATTGCTTCACACTTAAGTGAGATAAGAAGATTCATTTAAGTGTGAAGTGTGTTATAATTCCAAACTGCTTTTTTTACAAAAAATTCTTTCTTGGGTGTGCGAAAATCATATGGGTAAGCAAGAGGCTTTAACAATCAACGAGCAACAGGCTCAAATCAAAAAATTAATCGCTCAAGGTAAAGAGCAAGGTTATCTTACCTATGCGGAGATAAACGATCATTTACCTGAAGAAATTGTCGATCCAGAGCAAATAGAAAGTATTATCGCTATGATATCTGAAATGGGGATCTCTGTTAGCGAAGAAGCTCCCGATATCGATAGTTTAATGCTCACGAATGATTCTATTGGGGATGATGATGCGGTTGATGAAGCTGCTGCAGTTCTCGCAAATATCGATAGCAATGAGATTGGTAGAACGACAGACCCTGTTCGTATGTATATGCGTGAAATGGGAACAGTTGATCTTCTTTCTAGAGATGAAGAAAAAAGCATCGCTATTCGTATTGAAGAAGGATTAAACAACTCATTATTTAGCTTAGCTGAATATACACCTGCCATAGAGCTTCTTATTAAGCGATATGAAGAAATTGTAAATACAGATACTCGTTTAGCTGAGATCGTAACGGGATTTGTTGATCCTAGTTACTATCAAGAAGTTGAAGAAAAAGAAGATGAAGAACTTGATCTTTCTGATGATGTCATTGATGAGGGAATCGATGAAGATGAAGATGAAGATGAAGATGGTGAAGGCAAGGGAAGTGCAGATACTGAAACAGGACCAAATAGAGAATTATTTGCTCAGAAAATTGCAGAATTAAAAGCTATTCTTTCAGAGTTAGAAGCGCTTAAAACCAAACGACGTAAAAATATCGAAGCTGAGATATTAGATGTAAGAACTCGATTAAAGAACAAGTTTATCGAATTCCGTCTATCCTCTAAAATGCAAGATGATATGATCCAATTACTCAAGGAGACAATTGAACAAATTCGCCCTCTTGAGCGTAAGATCATGAAAGTATGTATTGCGACATGCAAATTCCCGCGTGCTGAGTTCGTAAAAACATTCCCTGGTAATGAAACAGATTCAAAGTGGATTGAAGATGTTATTAAACGCAAAACGAAGTATGCCAAAGCGATTGAAGAGAATAAAGATATACTTCTGCAGTATCAAGAAGAGCTAAAAGAGATTGAAAAAGAAACAGGTTTGAAAATTTATCAGATTAAAGAAATTAATCGTGATATTTCAATCAATGATGCTAAAGCACGTCGTGCAAAACGTGAAATGATTGAAGCAAACCTCCGTCTTGTAATTTCAATCGCTAAAAAATACACGAACAGAGGCTTACAATTTCTTGATCTAATTCAGGAAGGAAATATTGGGCTTATGAAAGCGGTTGATAAATTTGAATATCGCCGTGGCTTCAAATTTTCAACGTATGCTACATGGTGGATTCGTCAAGCAATCACACGTTCTATCGCCGACCAAGCAAGAACAATCCGTATTCCTGTTCATATGATTGAAACAATTAATAAATTAAATCGCATTTCGCGACAAATGCTTCAAGACATGGGGCGTGAAGCAACCCCAGAAGAGCTCGCCGAAGCAATGGGCCTTCCTGAAGATCGTATTCGCAAGGTATTGAAAATTGCAAAAGAACCTATTTCAATGGAAACACCTGTTGGAGATGATGATGATTCTCATTTAGGTGATTTTATTGAGGATACACATATGATCTCACCACTTGAAGCTGCAACAAGTGTAGGTTTAAGTGAGGCAACTAGAGAAGTTTTAGAGTCTCTAACACCGCGAGAAGCAAAAGTATTAAGAATGCGTTTTGGTATCGATATGAATACCGATCATACTTTAGAAGAAGTCGGTAAACAGTTTGATGTGACACGTGAGCGTATTCGCCAAATTGAAGCAAAAGCACTGCGTAAGCTCCGTCATCCAAACCGTTCTGAAAGTTTGCGGAGCTTTTTAGATAATGATTAATATTATAATTTGAATAAGTAATAGAAATCCTCTTAAGTATATTTTAAGAGGATTTCTTTTTAAGTGCAGAAAATGAATAGAGAATATCATCAATTTAGTGTCGCTCCTATGCTTGATTGGACAGACCGTCATTGTCGTTATTTTTATCGACTTATGACAAAACGTTCTCTTTTGTATACAGAAATGGTAACAACTGGTGCAATTCTACATGGCGATCGAGATCGACATTTATTCTTTAATAAAGAAGAACACCCTGTTTCATTACAATTAGGGGGATCGGATCCATTAGCACTTCGTGAATGCGCCAAAATTGCTGAAGATTATGGCTATACAGAGATTAACCTCAATTGTGGTTGCCCTTCTGATCGTGTTCAAAAAGGTAAATTTGGAGCGATCTTGATGACGGATCCGAATTTAGTTGCTGAGTGTATTTCTCAGATGAAAGATGCCGTCAATATCCCTGTTACGATTAAAAACCGAATCGGTGTTGATGATAACGATAGTTACGAATTTTTGGAGAATTTCATTAATATTAATAAATCGGCAGGATGCGATACCTTTATTATCCATGCTAGAAAAGCTTGGCTCTCAGGATTATCCCCAAAAGAAAATCGAGAAGTTCCTCCTCTTAATTATGAGAGAGTTTATCGAATCAAAAATCATTTTAAATTATTAAATATTATTTTAAATGGTGGAATTCAATCATTAGCAGTTGCCAAATCTGCCAAACATAATTTAGATGGGGTAATGTTAGGACGTTCTATTTATTATGATCCTGCACAATTGTTGTATGTAGACTCTGAAATATTTAGAGATCTTCATCCTATCTCAGATCGAGTAACAATTATTCGTGAAATGCAGCCCTATATAGAAAATCATCTAAAAAAAGGTGGAAAATTGAATCATATCGTAAGACATATGTTAAATCTCTTCAATGGGATGCCTAATAGTAAACAGTGGAGAAGAATTTTAAGTGAAGGAATGCACCGAGAAAATGCTGATTTTGAACTAATAGAGTATGCACTCAAAAAAT
>CAZBKP010000138.1:0-5188 GCA_964492525.1 uncultured Cardiobacteriales bacterium | reverse complement strand
TGCTTGAACTCCTCCAACATCTAGTAGTGTTACATTTTCCCAATCCATAATGATGGTTTGATAATGATCACTCAATTCTAGTAATTCGCTAAAAATACGTTCTGCTGCAGCAAAGAAAAGTGGCCCTTTTACACTATAAATAATGCCTGTTTCACCCAGTTTATCATGCTTAATCTCAACTAATTTTGTGAGGTCTGCTATATTTTTCATAAATAAGAATGCCGCGCAGACGACACCAAATGTGATCGCTACAATCATATCAAAGAATACTGTAAGCAATATGCATGATAAAAGGATCGCGACCTCACCTTTAGGTGCATATTTGATTACCTCCACAATTTTTTTTGCCTCGCTCATATTCCATGCAACCATAAAAAGCAATGCAGACATGCTTGCCAGTGGGAGATAAGAGAGGTATTTTGCTAAAAAGAGTAGTGCAGAAAGCACAAAAATTGAATGAATAATGGATGCGATCGGTGATGTTGCACCCGCTTTTACATTCGCAGCAGAACGGGCAATCGCAGCGGTTGAAGTAATTCCACCAAAAAAAGGAGCAACGACATTACTAATCCCCTGCCCCAATAGCTCACTATTCGGATTATGTTTAGTATGTGTCATATTATCTAAAATCACAGCACACAATAAGGATTCTATTGCACCCAATACCGCCATTGAAAATGCAGCAGGCAAGAGTGCAGAAATATTTTTAAGGTTCCATTCAAATACACCGTGTTCAGAAGGAACATTCCATGGCAATGTAAATGAAGGTAGAACGGGAGGAATTCCGTTACCCTCGACACCATTTAGGATATAACTAAACTTGCTTCCTATCGTTTGAATTTCTGTTCCAAAATAATTAAATACAAGCATTGTAAAAACTCCCGCTAGAATCGCGGGCAAATGCCCTGGAAAAGTGAGCTTCAATTTTGGCCATATTATCAAAATACCGAGGGTAACCACTCCGACAATACAATCCCCTGTTTGAATAGTCGGCAATGCGAGAAATAGATAGTGCATGCGCTCAATAAAGCTATCTGCAGATTCCTCAACGGTTAGCCCTAAGAAATCTGTAAATTGCATGCTCGCAATAGTAATTGCGATCCCCGCTGTGAACCCGAGCGTTACAGGAATAGGAATGTATTCAATAATGCGTCCAATCCTTGCAAGCCCCATAATGATTAGGATTATTCCCGAAAATAGCGTCGCAACTAATAGTCCTTGCAATCCAAATTCCTGTGCTACAGGAAAGAGAATAACCACAAATGCAGCAGTCGGCCCTGATACACTAAAGCGAGAACCGCCTGTAATCGCTGCGATTAACCCTGCAATTCCTGCTGTATATAATCCATATTGAGGTGAAACTCCACTTGCAATTGCAAGTGCCATTGCGAGAGGGATTGCAATAATACCAACCGTGATTCCCGCAATAATATCTTTTACGAGTCGTTGAAAGGAGTACCCTTCTTTAATACATGCGTTATATAAGGCAATCCCTAAACGCACCCTTGTAATATAGTTACGTCCCACGTTACACCCTCTTCAGAACAGCTTGTTAACCTCCTTAGAATTGTACACGCTTTCAATAAAATAAGTAGTAGAACAAGGTAGATTAATTATTAACATTCTTTACATATATGTTTTATTTAAAATTTCATTGCTATTTATTTTTTGCAATGTTATAAATATTTCTGTCCAACTTATTAAAGGAGCTTTTCATGAAGAAAACATTTCGAATCATCGCCATTATTTCTGCGTTACTATCGATCCCTGTTCATGCAAATGAAACAGAACAACCCATTTTAAATATCACGGTAGGAACTGAAGGCGTAATGAAGCCTTTTACTTATTTCGATGAAAAGAATCAATTAACAGGGTTTGACGTTGAGGTTGTCAAAGCACTTAACAAAGCAGACCCAAACTTAAAATTCAACTTTAAAACAGCGACATGGGATGCTTTATTTCCAGGATTAGATGCAGGGCATTACGATATGCTTGCGAACCAAATCGCTTATAACGAGAATCGTGCTAAAAACTATGAACTTACCGAGGGGGTCTACTTTAATGGTGCGACACAACCGATCACATTGAAAAATCGAGCGCAAGAATTTCCTAATATAGAGGCTCTCAAAGGGAAAAAAGTTGCGGCAGGTGTTGGCAGTAATCACTCGCTTGTATTGGAAGATTGGAACAATAAAAATGGAAATCAGATCAACATTGTTTACTATGATGGTGATGTCAGTGTCATGTTCCAAGAACTTATCAACTATCGTGTTGATGCTGTGATGAATAGCCCTGTGACTGCGAATGAACAAGCCAAAGCAAATAATGTTGAGATTGAACCTATTGGAAAGCCTTTTTATGATGCAAAAATTCACTTTATTTTCCCAAAAACGGAAAAAGGAAAAGAGATCAAAGCCCGTGTTGATGAGGCCCTTAAAAAGATTCGCCAAGATGGAACGCTTAAAGCTCTTTCCGAAAAATATTTTGGACAAGATCTAACATAAGATTCGGAGTTATTGAATGGAATGGAGTAATTTCACAGGAGCTCTCCCTTTAATTTTAAAGGGAGTTCCTCTTACATTATCCCTAACTGGAATCTCATTTACATTTGGGATAGTTATTGGGTTAATCATTGCAATTATCAGAGTGTACAAGGTCCCTGTACTTAACCAAATTTTTGGTGTTTACATCTCTTTTATAAGAGGAACACCTTTATTAATCCAAATTTTTTTAATCTATATTGCAATCCCTTCACTTTTCAAGTCAGTTGATATGAAAATGTTTTTCTCAAGCATCTCTACTTTTATATATCTATGCATCGTTTTCTCGATCAATATTAGTGCATATCTAGCAGAAACTTTCAGATCAGGAATTATTTCGGTTCCTAAAGGGCAAATTGAAGCAGCTCGTGCTATGAACATGCCAGAAAAAAGCATATTTTTATACATCATTTTTCCTCAAGCAATTGCTATTTCCATTCCTTCCATTGGCAACTTACTACTTATTCAACTAAAAAACACCTCATTGGCGTTTTTCATAGGCGCTGTAGAAATTATTGGTTCCGCTAGAATTGTGATTGCAAGAACCTCCAGATCATTTGAGCCCTATATCATAGCTGCGCTCGTCTACTGGGTTATCTGTATCGTTCTTGAGAAAATACTAAAACTGATAGAGCGCCACTTTACAAAGCATTTTAGGAATACACCATGATACAGGTCGAAAATCTCTCTAAGTCATTCAATAACAAAACTATTTTAAACAACCTATCTTTCTCAGTTAATAAAGGTGAAGTTGTTGCTATTATTGGTCCTTCTGGGTCAGGAAAATCAACTTTGATTCGTTGTTTAAATCTTCTTGAATCCCCTGAAAACGGCACATTAACCATCGGGGATGCCTCAATTACACTGAGTACTCAGCATAACAAAAAAAGTGATATTGCCTCCATTCGCACAAAAACAGGAATGGTATTCCAATCCTTTAATCTATTTCCGCACTATACTGCGCTTAAAAATGTCATGATTGGACTGATTAAGACGCATCGCCTTTCTAAAGCTGAAGCAAAATCACGTGCGGAAACCTATCTTAAAAAAGTCGGGTTAGATGAGCATAAAGATAAATATCCTAACCAATTATCAGGAGGTCAACAGCAACGTGTCGCGATTGCTAGAGCCCTTGCTCTAGAACCCGAAGTGCTTTTACTGGATGAACCAACATCTGCACTCGATCCTGAGCTCGTCCATGAAGTTCTGGATGTCATTCGTAGTATTGCGGATGAGCATAAAACGCTCGTTATCGTAACGCATGAACTCAATTTTGCACGAGAAGTCGCTGATCGTATGATGTTTGTTGATCAAGGAGAAATTGTTGCATTTGAACCCGCTGAACAATTCTTTAATACCCCCAAACACCCTAGAATTACACAATTTATGAGTAAATTATCTTTTTAAAAAAATTGCTCCAAATCTATTGATGCCTGCTTTTTAAAACGTCAATCACATCCTTAAGAGAAAGAGCGCTTGAGTTTAGTAAGACTAAAAGATGGTAAAGGAGATCTGCCGATTCATTTTTAAGCTCTTCATAATCCTTTACAGTAGCTGCTAAAGCGACTTCGACCCCTTCTTCACCGACTTTTTGAGCGATGCGTTTAATTCCACTCTGATAAAGCGAGGCGGTATAAGAAAGATTAGGATCTCCTAATTTTCGAGTGGCAATCACACGCTCAAGCTCTGGGAGAAAAGCAATAGAGGGGGACTCCAAATCTCCAAAACAGCTTTCGCTTCCTGTATGACAGGTTGCCCCTTGTGGATGAGCCAAAATGAGTACGGTATCTTTATCACAATCATAGCCAATCGATTGAACATTCAGAACATTTCCTGAGGTTTCACCTTTTTTCCATAATCGATTTTTACTGCGGGAAAAAAATACTACGTTTTGTGTTTCAATCGTTTGTTGCAGTGCTTCTTTATTCATAAATCCCAGCATGAGAACCTTCCCTGTATCTGCATGCTGAATAATGGCAGGAATGAGTCCATTCATTTTCTCAAAATCCAATTCCTCAATCTCTTCTAGAGTTAACATAATCTAATCTCGATTCCTTCTTCTTTGAGATACCTTTTCAGTGCAGGGATCTCAATGATTTTTTTATGAAACACAGATGCAGCCAGCGCACCTTCCACATTTGCCTTTTGAAAAACGAACTTAAAATGTTCCATTTCTCCCGCCCCTCCTGAGGCAATGAGCGGAATGGGGCAAATCTCTCGAACTAAAGAGAGTTGCTCGATATCGTACCCTTTTCGGACACCATCTTGATTCATTACATTAAGGACAATCTCGCCTGCGCCCCTATCGACCACTTCTTTGACCCACTCTAATGTCCATTTATTCGCCCGTTCTGTTCGACTTTCACTTCCTGTAAATCGATAGACACAATAGCTATCTGTCTGTGCGTCAAACCAGCTATCAATTCCTATCACGATGCATTGCTGGCCAAACTCTTTTACAAGTAAATCGATTAAAGCAGGATGATTCAAGGCAGGCGAGTTAATAGAGATTTTATCTGCCCCATTCTCAAGAAGCCTTCCTGCCTCTTCGATAGACTTTATCCCTCCTGCGACACAGAAAGGGATATTGATTCGTTTTGCAATTTCAACAACCCAAGCGTGATCTAATACACGTTCTTCTACCGACG
>CAZBKP010000137.1:0-5205 GCA_964492525.1 uncultured Cardiobacteriales bacterium | reverse complement strand
ACGCGCAACTGCCATCGTTGTCTCTTCTTCAGCAAAACCACGTACAGCAGCTTCAGCTGCATCTGCCGCAATTTGGCAAGGATGATCCATGACATTCGTTACATGGCATTGATTCGCAGGCATGCGTCTTCCACGCATTTTCTGTGCAGCCATCATCATCTCAACCACATTCATAAAAGAGAGAATTTCACAAATTTTAGCGGGCGTCATTGCAGTTGTGAATTTAATTAATTCACTTCTTGAGACATTAACATCACAAAGCATAGAAGCAAATTTTTGAGAGGAGATTGCCATCGCCTCATTTGCAAACTCAAGATTGATCGCATAATCTGCAATAAATCGATCATTAAAGTCGAAATCAGATCGTTTTTTACCATCCATCTCGACAACTTTACCCCCCTCAATTTTCAAGCTTGGTTTAGGGTCATTCGGCCCAGACATCGCAATCAAACCTACTTCCGGCCACTCTTTAATAAATCCATCTTTATTGACAGGGCGATTCTCTAAAACTTCAAAGCGCTTGGATCTCATGTTATTCTCCCGCTAGTTAAATATAAGGCTCAGTTGTTGAAACAAGTGGATTATTGGGATCCATCACACCTAAAAGTTTCATACCAATCTCACGCCCCGCGATCACCGCTTGACGTACGGCAGCAGAATCACCTGAAACCATAATAAAAGCTTCGTTGCTCAAAGATGTACCATGTGCAGGAGAGCTATATCCACAAATATCGACACTTGCTGCTTTTACCGCAGTATCACAAACCACAACGCCAATTGCTGCAGGCGCAGCAAGAATGAGTCCAAATGCTTTGTCTAAAGGTGCATTAAACGCAAAATTACAGGCGTAACTTGCGCGTGCAGTATATTGGAACTCAAGATGCCCTGCTGCATTCCCATACACATCGCCAAATGTGCGAGGAATATTATCTAAGCTGACGCGTACCGCTCTCTCACAATCCGCAACATCATCAGCACCAAATATAATCAACGAGCCGTGACCTGCGCCCCCTTTAGTATCTCTCGGCAATTCTATACTCACGATCTCAGTATTCGTCGCTTTAATGCCTTCATCCGCGGCCATAATATGAGGCCCTGCACCTGTTCTCGATCCTAAAATGCCAAGCGCACGATAACGTTTTTTCAAATTCATTGCTTTTGCAAGACTTTCATCGACATTGGGGATAAGCAAGCCAATAGTGTCGCCTATTTCTGTTGTGCCTATAAATTCTGGGATGTTTAGAGCAGATTGGCAACTTGCTTTCTTGCCTTGCGGGGATTGATTTAACTTTGATTTAACCTGTGAAACTATTTCTTGGACTAACTGATCATTCATATATATCGCCCTCTTTTCGATAAGAGAAATTTCTAAAACCGATACAAGATATACCATTAATAGTTTTTATATAGGTATCAATATTTGGCAAATTATTTATAATTTTCTTAATATTAGCTTTTAGTATTAGATTTTTTCTAATAGTAAAATATAGTATTTCTCTAGTTCATCACTTAAAAAGCAAAGATTAATTAACAATCATAAATACTCATAGATTTATAAAAGATAAATAGAAATAGATCTTAGTTTTTCAGATATTATTTATTAAAAATTATACCTATTTTAATGAGACTCTATATTTAAGCGTTTTGTTTCCCATCGGCGCGATTTCCAGCGCCATGTATTGACTAGCCCGCGCATCCATTCATCACAAAGATAGCCCATCCATATTCCAATCAGACCCATTTCGAGCACAATCCCACAGTAGTAGCCAATCGGAATCGCAACCCCCCACATAAAGATGATCGCCGTGCAAAGTGGAAAACGGGCATCACCCGTTGCTCTTAAAGCATTTACCATAACAATATTTTGAGTTCTCCCGGGTTCCAGGATAATCGAGAGGGCAAAGATCGGAAGTAAAATATTCCGAATTTCAATATCATCTGTAAATCCATCCACAATAAAATGACGAGCTAAATAGAAGAGGATGACTATGACAATCGTTACCGCAATACCAACTTTAAGGCTTTTAAAGGTTCTGCGATAAGCATCATCAGGTCGTTTTGCTCCCACCAAATGCCCGACTAAAATTTCATTCCCAATACTGATAGAGATTCCAAACAACATCAACATGTACGAGAGTTGAATATAGATATTATGTGCAGCTAAACTTTGCTCGCCCATTGTGCCGACAAATGCGAGCATCACAAGCATCTGACCTGACCAAGAAAGATTTTCTCCAGCTGAAGGTAAGCCAATTTTGAGGATTTGCTTAATAATGTTTTTTTGAAATTGAAAGAAGAGTGAAAATTGCAACTTAACTTTTATCCCAAAGAAAAGGAGGTAAAAGAGTAATGATACCCCCACAATTCTGCCTACAACGGTTGACCATGCAACGCCCACAAGTCCAAACTCAGGAAGCCCAAAAAAACCATAAAGCACAATAAGATTCCCTAGTACAGTAATGACATTCATAATTAATGAAACATACATCGGTGCCTGTGAATAGCCATAAACACGCAGACAAGAAGCAAGAATCACTGCAATTGCTTCAAACATTAGGCAAAATCCAATAATATGAAAATATTGGTAGCTCATATCTAGAATATCATCAGGCGTATTCATCGCAACAAGAAGCGATCGACCAAAAAGAGAGATGACCAAAAAGCAGAAAATCCCAAGCAAAAAGTTTAAAGAGATCGAGAGATGAATCGCTTTTCGAGTGACTTCTCGATTTCCTGCCCCCAAATATTGGGCAACGACAACGCTACAACCAATTCCGATAAAATTAAAGATGGTAACCGTCGTATCAAAGAATTGATTGCTTGCAGCCGTTGCAGCAACCATCTTTTGAGAGATATGACTAATCATGTAAGTGTTAATCAATAACGTGACAAGATGGAGCAAGATATCGATAAAAATCGGCCAACTAAGCGAAAAAAGTGATTTTTCTAATATTGTTTCAGAGCGTTGCATAAAATAGTCTTGCGAAAAAAGGGAGCTAATTGTACTCTTTTTTTACAAAGGCTTCTGACATTTCTCTGTAATAAAAGGATTATCATTACCTTGAATTTTAGCGATCAATTGATTTCGTTTACATTCCCATTCACTCGGTGGATTCAATTGATTCCATGCTTTCATTAACTTTTCTTCTTCTTTTGCTAACTGAAGTCCATAATGAGATGCCATGTAAAGATAAGTTCTCCCAATCATTCCTTTAATCTCTTGTCTTGGCTGTACTTTACGTCCTTTAAAATCGGTTGCAAATTCACATCTTCCATATTGATTAAATCGTTTTGTGAATTCTCCAAAACGATAATTTGAGCGGTCTGCATTAACTTCACCCACAGCAGGCTGCAAATTATGCATATCTCCTTCTATCACATTAAATTCAGCATAGTTCCTACAATTATGACGTCCGCCTGTCTGCCAACATTGTAATTGTTTACCAAAAGCATAAGCAGGCATAACATGTTCCCACTCAATACGCTCAGCACGAATTTTATTTTTCCGAATTTTATAACCGCAACTCTTTAGGTCAACAACCCCTTTATTACCTTCCCATGAGAAATTACAGTCACAATAAAACTCTTTTACATTAGGATTCTCTTTATATATTTGTCTTAGTGACTCTTTTGCGTGATTAAAATTCTGAGGTTCTTCTCTTTGCGTGAAGTACCCTGCAACAATAATAATAATACCAAATAACCAATAAATCGGCTGTTTTTTCCTAAAAAGTTTATTTGCTACTTTTTGTGATGCTTTTCCCACTACTATTTACTCTAAATGAAATAAGCATAATACTATACCTAGTTTACATATAAAATTCATGCCTCAAATAGTATTAAAACTGTATAATTAAAAAAATTTTTACATATTAATTAGGATAAGAATAGTAAATATATGAAGAATGCATTAATTGGATATAGTGGATTTGTTGGATCTACACTATTAAAACAGGCTACTTTTGAGTATTTATTTCGTTCAAATAATATTTCAGAAATTGCAAACAACCATTTTGATCTAGTCGTATGTGCGGCAGCGCCTGCTCAAAAGTGGTGGGCTAATGCTAATCCAGAACAAGATCTAAAGAATATTCAGAATCTAATGCATCACCTCTCAACTTTAAAATGTAAAAAGTTTATTCTAATCAGTACGGTCGATGTTTTTAAAGCCCCAACAAATGTTAATGAACACAGCCCTGTGAATGAAGAAGACCTTCACCCATATGGACTACATAGAAGATTGTTAGAAAAACATGTAGAGAAATCTTTTTTAAATCCGCTAATTCTTAGATTACCTGGACTTGTTGGTCCTGGATTAAAGAAAAATATAATTTTTGACTTTTTAAACAATAATGACCTAAATAAGATTGATAGTAGAGGAGAATTTCAATTTTATCCTATGGTCAATCTTTGGAGTGATATTCAAACTGCATTATCAAATAATATTTCTCTAATTCATTTGACTTCAGAACCAATTTCAGTTGAAGAGATTGCCATACAAGCTTTTAGACATAATGAATTTTCTCAAAATGTCATCGATCGTCCAGCTAAATACAATATGGAATCAATTTATGGAGATCAATTTAACAGTTTATCTCCCTATCAATACTCCAAGAAAGAAGTTCTTCTTGCCATTCGTGCCTATGCACAATCAGAACCCATTAGTAAGCTTTAAAAGGGAATTATGCGCATAGGAATCTCGAATATTGCATGGGATACCCCCGATGATGAAAAGATTGCGAATATTCTTTTAGAGAAGAATATAGATGCAATTGATATTGCGCCTGGCAAATATTTCAAAGATCCTAAAAATACAAAAACAGACGATATCCTAAAAGTAAAACTATTCTGGAAAAATAAGGGGATCGAGATAACAGGAATGCAATCTCTATTATTTGGAACTCAAGGTCTAAATATTTTTGGTTCAACACAAACTCAATCAGAGATGCTATCTCATCTTTCTCATATTTGCAGAATTGCGGAAAATTTAGGTGCAAAGAAACTTGTTTTTGGTTCACCCAAAAATAGGGATATAGGAACACTTGATTATGATACTGCACTATCCATAGCTTTAGATTTTTTCTATTCTCTAGGAAACATTGCAGATAAACACGGTGTTTTGATTTGCTTAGAGCCCAATCCGCCCTGCTATGGTGCTAATTTCATGACGAGCTCAGAAGAAACATTTAATGTTGTCTCAAAAGT
>CAZBKP010000136.1:0-5213 GCA_964492525.1 uncultured Cardiobacteriales bacterium | reverse complement strand
ACATTCAGCATTAGATCAATCAGCGTTGATTCTGAGTTTTCAGCCTGATAAAGATCTAACCAATGCCTCATTAGCACAAGTTGGTCAAGCCCTTCATTGATATTCCCTTCTGCAATTTTGATGACTGAGTCTGCATCCAAAAGTCCAGCACTATGCGTTAGTTCTATATCCCCTCCCCTCAAATCGATTCGTGTTACATCATCAAAGAAGATAAATGCATTATTAAACTGAGCACTATTGAGAATAGCCTTAAAACGCTCCAACAATTCTTTATTCTGATTTAATACACTTTTTATTCTCTCTTTATCATTGATAATTACATCAACACATTGCTCGTTTCCATACTTATTACAGGGATAGAGTTCCTTCCACTGTAAAGGCGACATATTGATTGAAATTCTTTCTTTTCCATCAGGAATATAGTTCGATATTGGGCGATAACTTGGTATTTCACCCTTTTTCTGACTCTGAATTGCAATCTCATTATTATCTTTAAAAAAT
Organism: uncultured Cardiobacteriales bacterium; assembly: GCA_964492525.1. Taxonomy (GTDB): domain Bacteria; phylum Pseudomonadota; class Gammaproteobacteria; order Cardiobacteriales; family Wohlfahrtiimonadaceae; genus Wohlfahrtiimonas. The sequence continues at coordinate 4,712 of CAZBKP010000136.1, read as the reverse complement.
TGTTTTGAAGTTTCAATATAGTTTTGTAGAGGAAGTATCATCCCTACTGATTCTACATGGATATTCCCCTCTAAATCTTTATCTTCAAGTGGCTTTACAGTGAGGAATTCCTCTAATTCTGGTAAAAGCTTTTCATCATTCGCATGTGTAAATGTAAAAAGTGATAAAAGTGTAATGCAGAGTAATTTTTTCATTCTCAAGCCCTCTGTATTTAGATTTCAAGCAATAGATACGATTACTATCCATAAACAATATAAATGATTGGTCAAAAAGCATAAATGCCACCTATTGGCATATTAAATCATTAACTTGATCAAAGATACAACTATATTATCCTTCTAAAGATCCTCTAAAAACAAAAAAATAATCTATTTTATTTTTTAAATAATACTTTTATATATAATATTTATGTCGTAGAATTTTCGGTCTATTTAAATTAATAACTAGAAAGTATAAAGGTTAAATAATATTATGAGCATTACGTATCAAAGGAGAAAACTATTTCTAATCCTAACCGCAACTCTATTTAGTCAGAACTTATCATCTGCGTACACGAGTGTCATTAATAGTGGAGAGACTTCCACAAATGAAATTATTAATGGTGATCAATATATTAATGCAGGAGGTACAGCCGTCAATAGCAATATTAACGGAGGACATCAAGTAGTGAGTGGCTTAGGTGCTGTAGCAAATGATGCTGTAATTACTAATGGATATCAATCTATTTATAATGGTGGTGTAGCAAATAATACTACTGTTGCCAATGTTTATGGGACGCAAAATGTAGGTAATGGTGGTTTTTCATTCGGAACAACGGTTGACGATGTGGGGACTCAAATTGTTTTTAATGGTGGAGATGCGAGAGACAATACTATTTTAGAGCAGTCATGGCAATATGTTGAAGGGTATGCCGAAGAAAATAAAGTTTCCCACGCTTTTCAAGAGGTTAAGAATGATGGAAAGTCAAAAAATAATACTATTGAAAAGGGATCTTGGCAGAATATTTTTTATAATGGAACAGCAAATGAGAACACCATAACTGGAGCTAGTGGACAGCGAATTGATGGAGTAAATGCTATTGCAAATAATAGTACATTCACTGATAAATCATGGCAGGATGTACGAGAAGGAACTGCAAATATCAACATCTTTGAATCAGACAGTTGGCAAAATGTTTTTGTAAATGGTGTTGCAAATGATAACACCATAAAAACAAGTGCTCGGCAAGAAGTTCAAGGCGGTATTGCAAATGATACCACCGTTGAGTTAGGTGGAAGGCAAAATGTAGATTCAGGTCTCGCTAATAAAAATACGATCTACGGACTACAAGTAGTTAAAAGTGGTGGCACGATAAAAGATACAACAACGGATGGAGGCATTAGCTATTTACATGGAGGCGGATTATCTCAAGGATTCCTTAATATTCAAAATAACGGGACTTTAGTCACAAATGCAACTCTTGGTACAAGCAAAACGATTGATAATATTTCTATTGACTCAACTAGTAATATGACAATTATCAATACCACTGGATCAACACCAACGAATGCTGCATTATCCGTCGGCGCTTTAAGCAATAATGGGGCTTTGAATTTAAATGGTTTTTACTCTTTAGATGGTGCTACAGATACAACGAATCCTGATTCTACCTTTACCACTCTAAATGCTGATCATTTTTCGGGGAATGGAAATATTTTCTTTCACACGGATATTGCTCAAATAAGAGGAGATCTTATACAAATAAATACACTCTCTACAACTGCATCACAAATTATTCATATTAATAATAATGGTGCCCTTGCTACGAATGGTACCGAGCGTCTTACACTTGTCAAAACAAATAGTGGTGGTGCTAGCTCTCAGTTTACATTAGCAACAGCTGTTGAGGCTGGTGGTTTTCAATATGGTCTAAGACAAACCAATGGCAACAAAGATTGGGAGCTCTATAATTTGAAAGATAATAATGGCAATACTATTATCACATCTACTGCTGATGCGGGTGCAAATAGTATTGTGAGTAGTTATCTAGCAAATCTCGTAGATACGCAGACACTTTTACATCGTATAGGTGAGTTACGCACAGGCTCAAATACTCATGGCGTTTGGGGTAGAATCTACGCAGGTAAAATAGATGCAAATGGAAAGGCATTATTAAATGGCTTTAATCTTAAGTATGCTTCAATCCAACTTGGAAGCGATATAAAGCTTTCTCTTGACCATGGCAACCTTTATCTTGGCGGTGCTATTAGCTATTTTGATAGTACTCACGATTATAGTAAGCGAGCGAATGCACTCGCAACATTTGATGCTGGAAGTGCCGGTTCTGGAAAGCTTAAAATGTATAGTGTTGCACTCTATGGAACCTATATTCATGAAAACGATTTTTATGTTGATGTATTGTTAAAATATAGTCATATAAAAAATAATTTTAAGGTTAGAGATAGTGATGCTTTATTCGTTCAAAGCACATCAAAAGCAAATGCATTTTCAGGCTCTGTAGAAATAGGGAAAAAGTTTTATTTTAACCAAGATAAAACTAACTTTTACCTCACGCCACAAATCCAATTAACTTATACAAAGTTTGGAAGCAATCGCTTTAATGCAACAAATGGACTTAAAATTAAAACCAATGATCACCACTCCCTACTCGGAAGAGCAGGACTTGAATTTGGATATAGTTTCCAATCAAGCAATCCGATGAACGTTTATATGAGAACTTCGTATCTCAAAGAATTTTCGGGTAATAGTGGATATCTCTTAAATACAAAATATGAATCTCACTCACTTAAGGATCAGTGGTGGCAGTTTACAATAGGTATTAATGCTCAAATCAAAAAACAGCATAATATATATGCAAACATTGATTACAATCGAGGACACTATTCAAAACAAAAACAAATCAATATCGGTTATCGATTTGAGTTTTAGTGTTCTCATCTCCCGTCAGTGAAAATATTATTTTAAAGTTATTTAATAATACGCCGAATCATCATATGAAGATTCGGCTTTTTTATATCCTGAAACCTTTCCCTATTTCTTAACCGTCATTAAAAAATATTTAAAAGATCAATATCGGATGTTGTATTTTTCATCTAAGAATTCACTCGTTATTTTCTCTAACTTATTATCACGAAAATAAAAATTCAAATCAGAAAAAACAACTAAATTTTCATGTTTTTCTGCAATAAAAAAATCAGCATTACTCTGCTGATCGATTAAGTTATTCAATAAAGAGATTACTTCTGTTTTATTTTTGCCTTTCCAATAAAAGTCGAGGAGAGCCTCTTGGGTTTTAATGATATTGTTTGCAGTATATAAGCCTGATTCTTGGTAACTTTCAGTGATTGCTTTATCAATAATCACAATAAAAAAATGAACATTTAAAACAACTGATGCGAAAATAATTAGAAATAAAACCCCGTTTTTGTAAATATAACGCACATTTTTCCCCCTTTGCTCACGATTACTTCCTATATTTGCAGAATATTTTACGGTTAACCTGTATTTTTGCATATTGCAGTTTAAATAATCGCCCATTCCAGAAACTCATGGTCGCCAATCTAAATTCGTTGCCACTATCAATGTAACGGTTCAACAATTTAACCTTCATAATGAAGGTGTGGTATTTCTCATGGAGAATAATTAATGATTATCGTTCCCGAAGGCAGCACCATGGTAATTGAAGAGTTGTTGTTAAAATTGAGAGGTTTTCTTATACTCATTACGGGTATGCTACGGGGAAAAGGTAATATATGGAAAAGAAAAAAATATTTGCATCGCTAGTTTTGGCGAGCTGCCTGAGTTTGAGTGGAGGTAATTCTATAGGGCAACAAATTGATTTTACAGTAGAAAACTAAATTCTATGTTAAAAGATGATAATTACTATCAATTAAATGAATATGAAAGAAATAGACTAATTGATTATACTTTGGGATTGGTGTCATTATTTTATATTCCAATTGATTTTATAGAAGAACCAATCGTTAATTTAACGATAGATAATAGCATCTTAGAATTGAAAACATTCCCTGAGTTGTTGAATTATTATGGTAAAAAAGATAAAGAAAATAATTTACTGTTAACTAAGATAGCATCTTTTGTTGATGAAATATTACAAGTTATAGATGATGAGAAAGGCGCTAACTATTCTTGTACTGATTACAGGCTATCTGCACATTACGTTCGCAAGTATCCTATTGACACAGGATTTCGTAAAGGATACCGCTTATTATCTACGAGTGCTAAGATTTGCCGTATAGTAGATCATTTATATAATAATGATAATGCAACATATTACAATAGAGAAGAAAATATATATATAACTAGCAGAGAGGAACTAAGCACGCAATTATCAAATTTAGATATTAATACATTAATTAAATCGGATAGTGCTAAAAAGGAAGTAGAAAGTCTTTATCAGAAGTTATATCTAGATATTTTTAATGCGGGTTATTTAAGGCGTTCATTATATGCTTACCCACCTAAGCAATTGATTATAGACTATATGGAAAGTAGACAAATTCATGAACTAGAGAATAATAATGATTGGCACTTAGATTTTTTAAATTTTATCAAAAATAGAAAATAAGAATAGGAGATCGTATTCTGCCTCATTTAGAGGAATTTTATCGAACAGAAGCTTATCAACTAAAGGATGCTTTTCCAAATGATCAGAGTATTACTATTGTTAATTTTATTATTTTTAGTCGGAT
>CAZBKP010000135.1:0-5240 GCA_964492525.1 uncultured Cardiobacteriales bacterium | reverse complement strand
TAAGATTAGACGTTATTCTCTTCTTTTTCCTTTTCTACAACGGCAATCCCTAACTCTTCAAGCTGTTTTGGATTTGCTTGGGAAGGGGCATTAGTTAGTAAACAAGCCGCTGTTTGTGTTTTAGGGAATGCCATGACATCACGGATTGATTTTGCTTTTGTCATTAACATGATTAAGCGATCTAAACCGAATGCAATCCCCCCATGAGGTGGTGCACCATATTTTAATGCATCTAATAGGAATGAGAATTTGTCTTCCGCTTCTTCTTTAGAGATATTTAAGAGCTCAAAGACTTGGTATTGAACTTCCGGTTGATAAATACGGATCGATCCGCCCCCGAGTTCTGTACCGTTAAGAACCATATCATAAGCACGGGCAATGGCATTTTCAGGATCTTTTAAGGATTCAATACCCTCTTTAGGTGCGGTAAATGGATGATGAACCGCAACATAACGTTTTTCATCTTCATCATATTCAAACATAGGGAAATCTACGACCCAAAGCGGAGCCCATTCACAAGTATAGAGATTTAAATCTTCTCCTAATTTAATACGGAGGGCACCGATGGCATCATTCACAACTTTTGCTTTATCTGCGCCAAAGAAAATAATGTCATTGTTTTTTGCATTCGTCTCTTTAAGAAGTGCGGAGATTGTTGCATCGTCTAAGAATTTTGTAATCGGGGATTGTAATCCTTCACGCCCCTGAGCAATATCATTTACCTTGATGTAAGCTAATCCTTTAGCACCATAACGGCCCACAAAATTCGTTAGATCATCGATCGCTTTACGTGAGAGTGCTTCTGCACTATTTGGAACATTGAGTGCAACAACACGGCCTTTAGGCATGTTTGCAGCTTCTCTAAATACCTTGAATTCAGTATTTTTCATGATTTCTGTTACATCAGTGAAAATAAGCGGAATTCTAAGATCAGGCTTATCGGAACCGTAGTGGTACATCGCATCTGCATACGTCATGATTGGGAATTCACTTAAAAGATCAACATTGAGGGTCTCTTTAAAGACAGAACGGATCATGTTTTCAGCAATATCACGAATATCAAGATCACTTAAGAAAGAGGTTTCCACATCCAACTGCGTGAATTCAGGTTGACGATCCGCACGAAGATCTTCATCACGGAAGCAACGAACGATCTGATAATAGCGATCAAAGCCACTCATCATTAAAAGTTGCTTAAAGAGCTGAGGGCTTTGTGGGAGCGCAAAAAACTCGCCAGGATAGGTACGAGAAGGCACAAGATAGTCACGCGCACCTTCAGGTGTTGCTTTGGTTAAAAATGGCGTTTCAATATCTAAGAATCCCGCATTATCCATGTAGTTACGAATCGCTCGTGTCACTTTAGAGCGAAGCATCATGCGCTTTTGCATGCTTGGACTTCTAAGATCTAAATAACGGTATTTAAGACGCACTTCTTCAGACGTCATTTTGTCATCAATTTGGAAAGGAAGGGGTTCTGCACGATTCAAAATAGTCAGACCTGTACAGACAACTTCGATCTTTCCAGAAGCGAGCTCTTTATTGATCATATCTTCAGGACGCAAACGAACCTTGCCTTCGACTTGAATTACAAATTCATTACGAATACGCTCAGCTTCTTTGAAAAGATCCGCATTAATAATTTCTGGGTCCACAACGACTTGTACGATTCCTTCACGGTCTCTCAAATCGATAAAGATAACCCCACCATGATCTCGACGACGATGAACCCAGCCAGAGAGAGTAACCGTTTGATCTACCAGTGTCTCATTCACGAGACCTGCATAATGTGTACGCATCATAAGTATTTACCTTTAATTAATGTTTATGTGGGCAGTTATTGCCGCATGAATGAGAGGGTGAGGGGGTGTCGCTAGATGCAAGATTCTTCTTATCGCCTGTTTTGAAATCAGTCTCATACCAACCCGAACCTTTTAAACGAAAATTCGGTGCGGTAACTTGTTTTACTAAAGTTGCTTGATGACACTCAGGACACTCTTTTAAAGGCTCAGCTGAGATCTTTTGCAACGCTTCAAGTGTATGACCACAATGTTCACATTTGTATGCGTAAATAGGCATAGCGATCCTCAAAAAATATTAATAATACAAAAGGGCTCAAGTATACCGAATTTTGAGGAAAAAATCAGCGGTTGCCATTGCAAATTTTGCAATGAGGATTTTTGTTAAATTTAAGGGTCGTCCACTCACTGTTGAGCGCATTGTAGCTTCTTAATTGCTGAGTGGTTACAGGTAACCCAATAATAAGTTTAAGTGCTTCTTGTGCTTGTAAAGCCCCTATAGTGGATAGGAGCGGAGAAAAAACCCCTAAGGTTGCACAGTTTCCATCCGTATGGTGATTCCCATCGAATAGGCAAGCATAACAAGGGGAATCTTTTTGTCGTAAATCATAGAGTGAAAATTGACCTTCAAATCGGATTGCAGCCCCAGAAATTAAAGGGATTTTTTGTTCAACCGCGACTTTATTAATTTCATAACGGATTTGAAAATGATCTGTACAATCAAGAATGGCGTTGATGGGAGTAGTGCAATCATTACAAATTTTCCTAAGTGTGTTCGCCTCTATTTTTTCATTTACGGCATGAAGAGTGATCGTGGGATTGATCGCAAGGAGATGTTTTTTTAATGTGTCTACTTTCGATTTACCGACATCATGCGAGGTAAATGTAGTTTGTCTTTGAAGATTGGAGAGCTCTATTTTGTCAAAATCGATAATTGTTAATCGCCCCACGCCTGCTGCTGCAAGAAGAGGAAGTGCATGGTTTCCAAGCCCCCCACAACCCACCACAATAATATGTGCATTTTTGATTTTTTCTTGCCCCTCTAAGTCCCATTCAGGAAGGAGAAGATGTCGTGAGTAGCGGAGAAGTTCATCATCTGTGAACATTTTACGCACTCTCTTTAAAAGTATTAATGAGTGAATAGAATTGCATGGCAATGGCATTATTTTTGATTAGTGCTTGAACATCCTCAAGAGTGGTTGTCGCATAATGTTTTGCAAGTTGGATCAGTGTCATATCGTCAATCATCCAACGTTTTGGAATATTGGCATTGATGGCAAGCTCTTCTCGAACATGGGCAAGTTGTTTTAATAATTGTAATCGTTTTCCTTTTAAGGTTTTTCGTCCTTTGACTTTAAGCCATGCATTTTCAGGGTGGGGAAGATAATGCTCAATATCTGAAATCGCATTGATTCTCTCTGCAAGATTCGCCTCGTCTTGTGCGGAAAGTCTAGATTTTATCAGGGGGTAAATTTCTAAAAGGAAAGTCACATCTTCCAACGCATAGTCGATTTGTTTCTCGGTGAGAGGACGTTTTTCCCAATTTGTGCGCGTTTCTGTTTTCTCTAAAATCGTATTGAGATACGACTCCACCATATCTTGATAACTCATCAAGTGATCCGCACCCAGCACAACTTCGGCAATTTGTGTGTCAAAAATTGGGGTAGGAATGATCTTAAATGTCGTCGCTAATGTTTCTAAATCTTGGCTGGCAGAATGGAAAATCTTCGTAATATCAGGGTTTGTTAATAATTCAAGCAGCGGAGCAAAATGAGTGATTTTTAGGGTGTCAATACAAACGGCTGAGTGTTGAGTCGCTAATTGGATCAAACATAACTTTGGGAAGTAAGTTTTGACACGCATAAATTCCGTATCCACAGCGATAACGCTAATGTCTTTTTGAGAATTAATCCAGTTGGCAAGCGCATCGTCTGTTTCAATAAGGGGAGAATTTTGGTTTAGCATGAGTTAATATCATTAAAAATTCTAGTGATTATAGTAAAAATAAGTGCCTATGAATAATTTTTTTCACAATAGGGCTTTCTAGTATAGAATTACACTATTTTAATTTATCTATGTCTAAAAATATTAAAGGGTCGTATGAAAAATAATATCGTAAAATTAGGATGCATAGTTTTATTTTCAGGAATGATGGTTGCCTGCTCAAATTTGCCAGGAATGAATAAAACGGATATTCGTCAAGGAAACTCATTTGATGAGGCCCGTCTTGACCGTATTCAACAAGGAATGCCTCAAAGTGAAGTACAACGTATTTTAGGAACACCTTTAGTTGAAGATGTTTTTCATCCTAATATTTGGTACTACACCTATTTGCATACATTATCTAATGGAAAAGAAGTTGAACAATCGAATGTTCGTGTGATTTTTGATAAAAATAAGAAAGTGATACGCGTAGAAAGAGGTTAATTACGATCTCTTAAAGTGATAAAGGGGATGGTATGACGAAAACAGCAATTGCATTGGTTGCACATGATCAAAAGAAAAAAGCATTGGTCGAATGGATGGGGCAGTATATTGACTTTTTTAGATCTCATCAGCTCTATGCTACAGGGACAACGGGTAAAAATATCTTAGATGCGTATGATAATCTCAATTTAACTTGTTTGAAAAGTGGTCCACTAGGCGGGGATCAGCAACTTGGATCGCTGATCTGTACAGGGCATGTTGGATTGTTAATCTTTTTTACGGATCCTTTAACGCCGATGCCTCATGATGTTGATGTCAAAGCATTAATACGGCTATCGACGCTTTACAATATTCCACTTGCATGTAATCAAGGTACTGCTGATTTACTTTTATGTGCACTCACGAAGAAATATCAATAGGAACAGTTATGGTTACAATACCTTTTTTGAAAACATCTATCAGTAATTCATCCCCCTTTTTCTTAATTGCAGGAACCTGTGTCATTGAATCTGAAGAGATGACAATTGAAGTTGCAGGACGACTCAAAGAGATGTGCGATACTTTGAATATTCCATTTATTTATAAATCATCATTTGATAAGGCGAATCGCTCTTCGATTTCAAGTTATCGAGGTCCAGGAATTGATGCTGGCTTAAAGATACTCGAAAAAGTACGATCAACCTTAAATGTTCCTGTTTTAACAGATGTTCATGAAGATACGCCTTTAGATGAGGTTGCAAGTGTTGTTGATGTTTTACAAACGCCCGCATTTTTATGTCGACAAACCAACTTTATTCTTAATGTAGCCAAAACGATGAAGCCCGTTAATATCAAAAAAGGACAATTTCTTGCGCCGTGGGATATGAAACATGTCGTGGATAAAGCGAAAAGCACAGGGAATCAAAATATAATGGTATGTGAGCGTGGTGTGAGTTTTGGGTACAATAATTTAGTCTCAGATATGCGCTCTTTAGAGATTATGAAAGAGACAGGGTGTCCTGTCGTTTATGATGCAAC
>CAZBKP010000134.1:0-5246 GCA_964492525.1 uncultured Cardiobacteriales bacterium | reverse complement strand
CCATCCGGGTAGTTTTAATGATCCGGATATTTTAGATATGGAACTGCCAGGATTGCTTTTCTTTGCGCATATCCCAGGACCTGATCCTAAAATGAATACAATTCAACATTTGTTAACAGCTGCAGCGACCTATGGGCAAGCCTTAGGTGGAACGTTACTAAATGATCGTAGAGAACCCGTTGATAGCGCTTATGTTGATGAATTAAAAGCAGAAATCGAAGCGCTAGATCAAAAGATTTGGGCAGAGTTAAAAGCGCAATAAATCGATATATGTCATCTATATTAATGTTCTTAACATGAGCTTTCTGTTAAGAACTTTTTTATTTCTGAGGAAAATGTATGAGTGAGTCAATGATCAAGGCACGAATGGATTATCTTGTGAAAGAAATCAATACGCAAAACTATAATTATCATGTGCTTGATCAAATTGAACTCACAGACAGTGAGTTTGATGCACTATTTGCTGAATTGAAGGCGTTGGAAGTAGAGTATCCAGATCTTATTAACGAGAATTCTCCCACTCAAAAAGTAGGTGGAAAAATCCTAGAAGCCTTTAGACCTGTAGTGCATGAACGCCCTATGTTATCGCTTGATAATGCTTTTACAGAAGAAGATGTTGAGAAGTTTTATACCAAAATTATGGATAAACTCTCTAAGGAAGAGCAAAAAATACTCTCTTTCTTTGCAGAACCCAAACTTGATGGGCTTGCAATTAGTATTCTGTATGAAAACGGCATTTTGGTCCAAGCAGCCACTCGTGGCGATGGTGTAACGGGAGAAGAGGTGACTGAAAATGTTAAAACAATTCGCTCAATCCCTCATAAATTATCGGGCAATTACCCTAAAAGATTAGAAGTTCGGGGTGAAGTTTTTATGAAGCGATCTGTATTTTCATTATTGAATGAAAAACGATTAAAGCAACATGAGAAACCCTTTGCCAATCCTAGAAATGCAGCCGCAGGAAGTATTCGGCAGTTAGACTCTAGTGTGGCAGCTTCTCGAAATTTAAGTTTCTTTTGTTATGGGCTCGGGGTGCTTGAAGGACTTGATAAGCCGCTTTTAACACATTCGGATTCGCTTTCATATCTTGCAGAATTGGGGATCCCGATCTGTTCACTCAATAAAAAGTGCAAAGATGTGACCGCGCTTTTGGCGTTTCAACAAGAGATTTTAGAAAAAAGAGATACACTTCCCTTTGAGATTGACGGCGTTGTGTACAAGGTGGATTCTTTTTTACTCCAAGAGAAACTCGGATTTATTTCACGTGCGCCCCGTTTTGCCATTGCGCATAAGTTCCAAGCAATGGAGGCAAGAACACGCGTCATCTCTGTTGATTTTCAAGTGGGGCGAACGGGAGCGATTACCCCCGTAGCACGATTAGAACCCGTGAATGTGGCAGGTGTTATGGTGTCAAATGCCACCTTGCATAATGAAGATGAAATTGCTCGACTTGGTCTTATGATAGGTGATGAAGTGATGATACGGCGGGCAGGGGATGTCATCCCTCAGGTAGTCAGAGTAGCCATTGAGCATCGTCCGAGTGATGAGAATCTAAAGCCCATTATATTTCCCACACATTGCCCTGTATGTGACTCTCCGATTGAGAAGATTGAAGGAGAAGCTGTCGCACGATGTACAGGCGGATTCTTATGCAAAGCACAGAGAATTGAACGGTTAAAACACTTTGTTTCCCGTAAAGCGATGGATATCGAAGGATTGGGAGAAAAGTGGCTTGAGATCTTTGTGAATGAGGAGCTTATAACGTCTCCTGCAGATATTTATACCTTAGATAAAATGCAGTTACTGGCGCTTCCACGAATGGGTGAAAAGTCAGTTGATAATATCTTAGAGCGCATTGAGAAGAGCCGAGTCGTTCCTTTTCATCGATTCATTTATGCACTCGGAATTCGAGAGATTGGCGAGTCGACGGCTAAAACACTTACCCAGCACTTTCCTGACTTAGAAACCTTGCGAGCTCAATCTGTTGAAAGTTTCCAATCGATCCCCGATATTGGACCTGTAATGGCTCAGCATCTTTATGATTTCTTTCATTCTGAAGATGACGTTCAGCTTCTTGATCGGTTATTAACTTTTATTACACTGATCTATCCTACAGAGAAAGAAGGTGATCAACCGCTTAAAGGTGAAACATGGGTCGCAACAGGGAGTTTGACTCATTTTTCACGCGAAGAGATCAAAACTTATCTAGAGTCTTTGGGGGCAAAAGTAGCAGGGAGTGTTTCTTTAAAAACAACCACTCTTCTTGCAGGGGAGAATGCAGGTTCTAAACTCACAAAAGCGATAGAACTGGGGATCCCTGTAATAGATGAAGATGAATTTCTCGCACGTTTCCCTAACACGATATGAGACTCACTCCGATCGCCTATTTTGAGGGGTGTTTTCCTCAGAAATTTGGCATCCCAAGACAAGCAGGATTTGCAAAAAGTGCCACAGGAAAAGTGATCTTTGAACCTGGCTTTCAGAATGCAGATTTTATCGATGGAATTGAGTTTTATAGCCATTTATGGCTGATTTTTGGATTCCATCAAAATAGATGGACAGGAAGTCCCAAAGTTCGACCTCAGCGGTTAGGGGGAAATAAAAAAATGGGGCTGTTTGCAACGAGATCCCCTTTTCGCCCGAATGGTCTTGGACTTTCTGCGGTTAAATTAGAGTCGATTGAAGATAAAAACACACTTGTGGTCTCAGGTCATGATCTTGTCTCGGGAACGCCTATTTTTGATATTAAGCCCTATATTCCCTTTGTTGATTCTATTCCTAATGCAACGTCTAAGTTTGCAGAAAGTGAGCCAAAGTGCGTTGAAGTTGACTTATCTAAATATGCTGAAAAACAATTTTCATTGCTTCCTAAAAAAGTTCAAAAGCTCATTATTGAGGTTTTGCAAAATAAACCGATCCCAACTTATCATGAGGGTAGTGATAGAGTTTATGGGGTTTTGATAAATGATTTAAATGTTCGTTTCCAATTCTATGAAGGACACTTAATTGTGATTAGCATAGATAATAAGCGTTGAATGGATTTGTTTAAAACAGATATTTACACCATCTTATTTGGATCAACCCATTCATCAAATTGTGTCTCTGTTAAAAGCCCAAGCTCAATCGCGGAGGCTTTTAACGTGAGTCCTTTTTGATGGGCATTTTTAGCAATTAATGCAGCGTTGTCATAGCCAATATGAGGATTGAGTGCGGTGACTAACATGAGTGAACTATGCAGTAGTTGTGCGATACGATCACGATCGGGCTCAATACCTGAAGCACAATGTTGATTAAAACTTTTCATGCCATCTGCCAAAATTCTGACGGATTGCAAAAAGTTATAAATAATCATCGGACGAAATACATTGAGTTCAAAATTGCCTGAGGCGCCCCCAATGTTAATGGCAACATCATTGCCGAGAACTTGAGCTGCAATCATTGTTAATGCTTCACATTGTGTAGGATTCACTTTTCCAGGCATGATTGAGCTTCCTGGTTCATTTTCAGGAATACGGAGTTCACCAATGCCACAGCGAGGGCCAGATGCGAGCCATCTCACATCATTTGCAATTTTCATTAAGGCGCTTGCAAGACCTTTTAACGCACCATGGGTATAAACGATCGCATCTGTTGTAGCGAGGGCCTCAAATTTATTGGGCGCAGTTTTAAAAGGAAGATTCGTAAATTCAGCTATTGCCTTAGCAACCTTAACGGCATAATCAGGGGGGGTATTTAACCCAGTACCCACGGCGGTGCCCCCTAGAGCGATTTCACATAAGTGAGGCAGTGAATTTTCAATGTGATATTTCGCATTTTTCAGCATCTTAACCCATCCTGAAATCTCTTGACCGAGCGTTACAGGCGTTGCATCTTGTAGATGGGTTCTGCCGATTTTAACAATATTCTCAAATGCTTTTGCCTTTTGGTCGAGGCACTTGATCAATGAAGATAATTGAGGAAGAAGGATGGATTCTATTTCAGATACTGCTGCAAGATGCATAGCGGTAGGGAAGACATCATTTGAACTTTGTGATTTATTAACATCATCATTTGGGTGAATGAGTCGATTTTCGCCTCGTTCTCCTCCCAGCAATTCGGAAGCACGATTGGCAATGACCTCATTGAGATTCATATTGGTTTGCGTGCCTGAGCCTGTTTGCCAAATGACAAGCGGAAATTCATCATCATGCTTGCCTTCTATAATCTCTTGAGCCGCTTTCATAATGACATCTGCTTTTTTAGACTCTAAACGGCCCAAGGCACTATTCACTTTTGCAGCTGAATGCTTAACGATTGCAAGCGCATAGATTAAAGTCAGTGGCATCTTCTCATTTGAGATTTTGAAATTCTCAAAGGAACGCTCAGTCTGTGCACCCCATAAATGATCACTGGGGACTTCAACTTCTCCCATGCTATCTCTTTCTATGCGAGTCTTTGACATATTGTCCCCTTTTTCAATGTGATTAATAGTGAATGGTTAAAGCCATTTCGGGATAGTGGCTCGTTATAAATTCCAGCATGGATTCATTGGGAATGAGCCGATAGGTTTGATCCCATTTAAGAACAATAGAGGCATGATCTAAATGGTATTTAAAGTGAACAGGCTTGCCATCTTCTCCTTTAAAACTTTCAAGATCCTTTAAAAATGTTTCAAAACGAGAAAGAGGAAGGATGCCTTTGTTTTCGAGGTTAAGATAACGAGCACGGACTTTTCGGGCAGATTCAATGGTTTGAAGCGTTAATGGACGAAGTCGCATTCCGCCATTAAAATCATCCCACATGAGAGAACCTGTAATGACTAAAATCGATTTTGTCGTCAAAGGACTTTCTAAGGTCTCTAAATGCTCATCATATAGCCTTAGCTCCATCCTTCCTGAGCGATCGTCAATTGTAATAAAAGTCATTTTCTGTCCGCGCTGATTGATCTTGCTCCGAATCGCGATTACAAGCCCCGCTATCGTCGCAGGTTGCTCATTTGCTTTAGCTATGCGGTAAGGCGGTTCGGGCATGTGGAGAATGTCCGCAATTGAGTGAGAGACTAATGATTTTAGCTCAGTACGATATCGGTTGATCGGGTGGGTTGTGAGATAAAAACCCAGCGTTTCACTCTCGTAATCTAGGAGTTGTCTTTCGGGAAGTGCCGTCGCTTGCTTAAGACTTTGAGTAAGCGCGGGGCCCTCAATTGTGGATTCAGGCGCACTAAAGAGTCCGAAAAGATCTTCTTGCCCAGAGTCCTCATTTTTATG
>CAZBKP010000133.1:0-5381 GCA_964492525.1 uncultured Cardiobacteriales bacterium | reverse complement strand
TTCCTGCTCCGGTTGTCGGTGGGATACTTGTCGCAATCATCTTGTTGTTTATTAAAATATTCTTAAATGTTCAGATAAATTTTAATACTAGTTTAACAACACCGTTTATGTTGATGTTTTTTGCAAGTATAGGCTTGAATGCTAATTTTAAGCAGCTTGTAAAAGGTGGACGTATGATTGCTATTTTTTTGGTTGCAGTTGTCGGTTTGTTATTTTTGCAAAATAGTATTGGAATTGGTATTGCAAAACTGTTAGGAGAAAACCCACTTCTAGGTTTGCTTGCAGGATCGATTACGATGTCAGGTGGACATGGAACAGGTGGTGCATGGGGTGAGATTTTTGCTGAAAAATATCATTATACTGCAGCTGTTGAGATTGCGATGGCTTGTGCAACATTTGGACTTATACTCGGTGGGTTAATAGGAGGCCCAGTCGCAAAGTTCTTAATAGCAAGAAGAGAGCCTCAGAAAGAAGATGATCCGCTTCAAAGTGCGGATGATTTGACCGCTTTTGAGCAACCAAAAGTGAGGCGATCCATTAGTTCCTATGCGATGATAGAGACAATTGCAATGCTTGCCATCTGTTTGAGTGTTGGAAATGTTATTGCTGATTTGCTTAAAGGTACCTATTTTGAGCTTCCTGTATTCGTATGTGTGCTTTTTGTGGGTGTCATTATTAATAATGTGATTGCATTCATACCTGGATATGACATATTTGAGAGAGCCGTTTCTGTCATAGGAAATAGTTGCTTATCACTCTATTTAGCAATCGCTTTAATGAGTTTAAAATTATGGGAATTAGCATCATTGGCTCTTCCGATGTCAGTCATTCTTATCACTCAAGCAATAGTGATGGCGTGTTATGCAATTTTTATCACCTACCGAGTGATGGGTAGAGGGTATAATGCGGCTGTTTTAGCTGCAGGGCATTGTGGGTTTGGTTTAGGGGCAACACCCACCGCAGTTGCAAATATGCAAGCAGTGACTGATCGCTATGGACCCTCTCCGATTGCATTTATTGTTGTGCCTATGGTTGGGGCATTTTTTATTGATCTTATTAATGCATTTATTATTAAGCTTTTTTTATGGCTTCCAATGTTTAATGTTTAATGTTTAGTAAGTAAATGTATCTAAAAAGAGAGCCTGATATTTATCAGGCTCTCTTTTTTTATCTTAGAATCATCATGACATACGCACCAAAAATGACAAGATGGGCAACACCATCTACCTGATTCGTTCGCCCACTGGCAAACGTAGCTTGGCACAGCATGAATATTCCTATTAATAGAATCATATCTGCATATCCAAGTCCAAGGGTAATATCTAATCCCATGAAGAGAGTTATGATTACTACAGCGGGAACAGTTAATGAAATTGTTGCAAGTACAGAACCAAAATACATGTTGATTGCACGTTGTAGATCATTTGCTAGAACGGCGCGAACAGCTCCAAGCCCTTCTGGAGCAAAGATTAAAATGGCAACAATAAGCCCCGTCAACGCATGAGGTGCATTAAGATTTGTTAATAAGCTATCTAGTGTAGGCGAGTTTACTTTTGTAATTGCCACGACAGAAATTAAATGAATAATTAGCCATACACCATGCCAAATATTTGAATGGGTGGACGGTACACCATCATGATTATCATCTCTATCTTCATGTTCATATATAAATAGGTTTTGATGTGTTTTTGTTTGAATAAATAAAAATGTTGCGTAGAGAACAGCTGATAAGAAAGCCACGATACCTAACTGGACTTCAGTATATCTTCCTCCAGGCAACACACTGGGGAGAATGAGAACAATAAAAACTAAAGGAATAATCGCCGTAAGATATTGCGTAACCCCTGCAAGATTTACATGTTGTGTTCTAAATTTTCGTCCGCCGATAAGTAAAGAAACACCTACAAATCCGCTGATTACAAGCATGATTAGAGAGTATAATGTATCACGCATAAGTGTCTCTGTACCTGAATTCTCTTTTCCGCTTGTTGTCATAATTACGGTGATGAGACTAACCTCTAAAATAACAACAGACAAGCTCAGGATTAATGAACCATAAGGTTCCCCAAGTCTGTGTGCAAAAATATCAGCATGTCTTACAACACTGAATGCACTATATAATATAGAGGCAAGGGCGCAAGCATTAATAAACAGCAGAAATAGAGTAGAGTTTGTACTGCCACACAGATAGTCAAATGTAATAACACAAATAGCAACAGGAACCGCATATTCTTTATGTCTAGTACCAGGGTTATGATTATCCATTACTTTTTCATCATCTTCTTTTCGCATGTCATCCTCCTGTTGATTTTTGAGGATTTATTATAAATTAATTTAAATTAATAAATAAGAAATATTCTATTTCATGAGGATAATGAAAGGAAAATTAAACAACAATGAGATTTAATGATAGAATTATCTAGTAACTTATTTAGTTATGTGACTTTAATTAAAGAGAAAAACGAATAAAAAAATGAAAACAATTACTAGACTTTTAATTACATGTATTATCACAGTTGTCTTTGCTTCAGGACTTGTCTTCTTGTATTTAAAAATGAGAGCAACTAATTCTGATGTTGAACAAAATTTATATAATACACTTACTTCTTTTACGCTTGTGGATAATAGAATAAATACGGATTTGACTATTGTTAGAAATAGTCTATTTAATAATGGTAGCGAGGGATTAATCAAAAGTTTTGGTGAATTGGAGGAACGTTTTCAATTTATTCAAAATGCTGTGGCTAGCTTTCCAGTTTATGAGAAAAATACTGAATTAGTAAAAAAAAGTATGAATGCTAAATTACAACTAATTAAAGAATTGGTTGAGGAGAGTAAAGGAATACAGGTCGCTTATAATGAAATGACAGATTCTTATGAGAAATTTTTGAGCACAGATAAGAATGCATTGTCTAATGAGTCGATAGAGCTTATCAATGAAATACGATCACTTTTATTGGTATATTATTTTTCAAATAATATAGAACTAGAATCACTCCTTAAAAATAAGCTGAAACAACTAGAAAACCATAGGGTATCAATGCCAAAACATAGCAAGGTTGATATTCAACTTGAAGATTTGCAAACTAGAATTAACTATATCATCAAGAAGAGAGATACAATTATCTCCATTTTTGGGCAATTAGATGAAATTAGGTTATCTCAATATGTTGATGAATTTCAAAAAGAGGTTTCCTCTAACCTTCGCCTTAAAATTAGTCAGGGAGAGGAGATCAGAACATTATTTGCCTATTATGCATTTGGTTTATTGTTTTTAATTATACTAATGGAAGTCCGTTTATTATTTAACTATATTACTACAACAAAATTTAATGACTATTTGAAAGGGTTAAACCAAACGCTAGAAGAAAGTGTTAAAAAGCGTACTAAAGAATTGAGTACAGCACTTGAAAAATTGAGTAATTCTGAGGCGGAGTTGATACAGGCAGAGAAAATGGCTTCATTAGGTCAACTTGTTGCAGGGGTCGCCCATGAAATCAATACGCCTCTTGCTTATGCAAAGAGCTCTCTTGAAACGATTGAAATTAATTTAACAACTTCTAATTTGATGGAATATGTGGAAGCTTCAGAGGTTGTAGTGGAAGTACTCGGAAAGGATAGAAATACATTAACAGATGAAGAAAAAATAAAATTTAAGGAAGCTCTAGGCGTTTCTAAATCTTTATTGTCTGATTTTAAACAAAATGGAATCTCGTTTAAAGATATTGTGAGTGAAATGGTAACTCTAATTCAAGATGGGAATTATGGGGTTGATCAGATTGCAGAACTTGTGGGTAATTTAAGGAGTTTTAGCCGATTAGATAAGAGTAAAATTTCTAATTACAAGTTATCGGATGCAATAAATAGCTCTTTGATTCTATTGAAACATGAGATGAAAACAAAAAATATGAATATTCATATAGAGGATGATGTTTCTATTCAGTGTTCTCCATCTCAGATTAATCAAGTAATTATTAATTTATTAACGAATGCAAATTATGCAATAGATCCAGAAAAGGGGAAAATTGATATCACTGTTCGAAAAGCAGGAGATGAATTTGTTGATTTAATTATAGAAGACAATGGCTTTGGAATCCCTGAAGAGAATTTATCACAAATTTTTGATCCTTTCTTTACGACAAAACCGGTTGGAAAAGGGACTGGACTTGGACTATCGATTATTTATAAAATAATTCAAGAGCATCATGGCGATATTTTTGCAGAATCAGTTGTAAATAAAGGTACAAAATTTACTGTTAAACTTCCCTATAAACAGGTACGATTAATAGATCAAACTGTTGTTAGTTAAGTCAATTAAGGATCACAACACTTATGAATGAAAGATTAAGTATTTTATGTTTAGATGATGAGCACAGGATTTTAAACTCTTTAAGGGCAGTTTTTCGTCTTAAGTACAATGTTTTTATTGCAGATAATGCAGCAGAAGCAATTAATATACTAAAAGATAATGAGATTGCAGCAGTGATTAGTGATCAAAGAATGCCTGAAATGACAGGGGTAGAGTTTTTAGCTATTGCAAAAGAGGTTTCACCTGATACTACTCGTATTTTATTAACGGGTTTTTCAGATTTAGATGCTATTATTAGTTCCGTGAATTCAAGTGAAGTTTATCGCTTTCTCACGAAACCATGGAGCAATCAACGTATATTAGAAATTGTTGCAGAATCAGTTGAGCTCTATTTAACCGTTAAGAATGTAGAACAGGAAGAGCCTCTAGAAGATCCTTTTAGTGGTTTAGAACAAGCGGTTGCACGTATTAGTAAAACAACCTCAGATGAGGATGAAGAAGAAAGTTTACCTAAAGAGAGCGGAAGTGTTTTAGATAGAAGATTGAACATTGTTGCAAAAGATCGTTCATATCTGATTTACAAAACACCAAGTACAACTGCATTTGAAGAGGTTAATAGCCGTGTTTCTGAAAATGTTGTTTTGTTGCATGCAACAAATAATAAAGAAGTTATTCAACTATTGGAGAATTATCCTGTAAAGATACTGATCTCATTTCTCGCTGAGAATTCGGATGATGACGTTGAATTTTTGAAGTTTTTAAAGCGTGAGTTGCCAGAATTATTATCAATTGGTATTGTTGAATTTGCAGATTATGAAGAAATTATTACATTGATAAATGAGGCGAAATTATATCGTTACTTAATTATGCCTGTTCGTATTAATCAGCTTATTTTCTTTGTGAATTCTGCAATACGACAATACGATATATATAATCGTTATCCTCAGTTGTTGAAACAGCAGAAAGTGTTTGAAGATAAACCCATTAAAGAATCGATTGTCTCTTTGGTTGGTTCTTTCTTTAGTAAAATGAGGTTAAAAAGAAGTTAATATATGTAAACAGCCACATTATA
>CAZBKP010000132.1:0-5503 GCA_964492525.1 uncultured Cardiobacteriales bacterium | reverse complement strand
TGTTGAAAATGGTAAAGATATTGCTGCGCGTGAAGCAATGGCATATGCACAATTCTTAGCGGGAATGGCATTTAACAACGCATCATTAGGTTATGTACACGCAATGGCTCACCAATTAGGTGGTTTTTATAATCTTCCTCATGGTGTATGTAATGCAGTTTTATTACCTCATGTTCAAGAATACAACGCAAAAGTTTCTGCAAATCGTCTAAAAGATTTAGCCGCATGCTTTGAAATCGATACTCGTAAGATGACAGATGAAGAAGGTGCAAAAGCAACGATCAATGCAATCCGCCAATTAAGCAAGGATGTAAATATTCCTGCAGGATTAAAGGATCTTGGCGCAAAAGAAGCAGATTTTGCAACTTTAGCAAAAAATGCACTTAAAGATGCATGTTCGCTTACAAACCCAAGAAAAGGTACAGAAGAAGAAGTGATTGCAATCTTCAAGGCCGCATTCTAATTTCTCAAAAAATATAGAAAACCAGCCTAGTGCTGGTTTTTTTATGCTTCCATTCTCACTTTCATTAATTACAAAAATACTTAAATAAGTTTCTATATCTTTATCAAACTTCTTCTAATTATATACTGTGTACATTACATCAGTATTGGAGGAAATATGTCTGTATTGCAGAAAATGAAAGAGAGTAAGTTTTATATTGGCTCTCTACCGTGGCCTTATTTTTTAATATTTGCGTCAATTATCGTTGTGACTGCTTATTATGGTTTATTACCCAAAAACATGTTGGGTGGATTTGCAGTAATTTTACCTTTAGGTTGGGCACTTGGAACATTAGGACAAAATCTTCCTTATCTTAAAAAATTTGGTGCTCCAGCAATTTGTTCTTTAATTATCCCTTCTATTTTGGTCTATTTCGGGTTCTTTAGTGAAAATACCTTAACGGCGGCGAATTCATTAATGAGAGAATCTAACTTCCTACTATTCTACATCGCAAGTTTAGTGTGTGGCAGTATATTAGGAATGCACAGAACAATTCTAGTTCAAGGTTTTATTCGAATGATGATTCCAATGCTACTAGGTATGTTTTTAGCTATTTTTGCAGGTGTGGGAGTCGCTGTTCTATTTGGGGATACTTGGGAACACGCTTTCTTTTATACTGTTGCTCCAGTAATGGCAGGTGGAATTGGAGAAGGTGTATTACAGCTCTCGAATGCGTACAGCGATATCTTAAAACAGGATTATAATATTTTTGTCAGTGCATTAATTCCTGCAACCGTTGTTGGTAACTTCTTTGCGATTACCTATACGGCAGTTATTAGCAGAATTGGTGAGTTAAAACCCCATTTAAGTGGCAATGGGCAACTCGTTAAAATTAAATTTGACGGTATGGATGATGCTCTAAAAGAAGATAAAACACCTTTGGATGCGCGAGCAATGAGTGGTGCGGTATTTACATTAGTCACCATGTTTATGATTGGTCAGATTTTGGAAAAAATCACTCATTTCCCTGGCCCTGTTATGATGATCATTGCAGCTGCTGCAGTTAAATATCTTCATGTTCTTCCTGAAAGTGTCGAAAGAGGAAGTCAACAGTGGTACAAATTTATTTCTGGAAACTTCACATTCCCATTAATGGCAGGTTTAGGACTTCTTTATATCGATCTATCAAGTGTTGTCAATGTATTAACAATCCCTTATTTCTTAACAATCGTAACAGTTGTATTAACTGTTTCTCTAACAGGCTTTGTATGTGGATTTATTTTCAAAATGTATCCCATTGAAGCGTCTATCATCTCATCTTGCCAAAGCGGTATGGGTGGAACAGGAGATGTTGCAATCCTGTCAACAGCAAATCGAATGAATCTCATGCCATTTGCTCAAGTTGCAACAAGAATTGGTGGTGCACTCATGGTAATATTTGCCACTGCATTACTTCGTTATTTACATGGTTAATTTACAATTTTAAGAGGATTACAATTATGGCTACTGTTCAAGAAAGAGCACTTGCAATTAGCAAAGAAAAACACGGAAAACTCGAAATTCGACCTAAAGTTGATGTTAACTCCATGGATGATTTAAGTGTTGCCTATACACCAGGAGTTGCAGCGGTGTGTACTGAGATTGCAAACAATAAAGATTCTGTTTATGAATATACATCTAAACGCAACCTTGTCGCTGTTATTACAGATGGTTCAGCGGTATTAGGCTTAGGAAATATTGGACCTGAAGCAGCAATTCCAGTGATGGAAGGAAAGGCGATTTTATTCAAAAAATTTGCGGATGTTGATGCAATTCCACTCTCTTTGAATACTCAAAATACAGATGAAATTGTGAGCCACATTGCAGCATTAGCACCTTCATTCGGTGGTATTAACTTAGAAGATATTAGTGCGCCTCGCTGTTTTGAGATTGAGCGTCGCCTTAAGGAAATGCTCGATATTCCTGTCTTCCATGATGATCAACATGGAACTGCAATTGTTGTTTTAGCGGCACTATACAACGCGCTAAAAGTTGCAAAAAAATCAATTGATCAAGTTAAGGTTGTGATCAATGGTGGCGGTGCTGCAGGTTTAGCAATTGCAAATATGATGCTTGCTGCTGGCGTAAAACACATGAAAGTCGTCGATTTAAAAGGTATTCTATCTGAAAGTGATTCTTCTCTAGCTCCTCATCATATGGAAATGGCAAAGAAGACCAACCGTGAAAAACAAACAGGAACTTTAGAAGATGCAGTAAAAGGTGCAGATGTTTTCATTGGTGTTTCTGCACCGAATGTATTGAAAAAAGAGTGGGTAAGCACCATGGCAGAGAAATCCATTATTTTTGCAATGGCAAACCCTGTTCCTGAAATCTATCCTGATGATGCAAAAGCAGGCGGTGCGTTTATCGTGGGTACAGGTCGAAGCGACTATCCAAATCAGATTAATAACGTTCTTGCCTTCCCTGGTATTTTCCGTGGTGCATTAGATGCTCGTGCGAAAGATATTACGATCGAAATGCAACTTGCTGCAGCGAAAGGGCTCGCAAGTATTATTCCCGAAGATAAATTATCTACAGAGTATATTTTGCCAAATGCATTTGAGCCAAATGTCGCAAAAGTTGTTGCAGAAAGCGTTAAAAATGCTGCAAAAAAATAATAGATTGTAGTTAGTTATACAAACTTAAGAGCAGATCTTTTATAAGATCTGCTTTTTTATTGCCCATAAAAAATATTTCTTGATGACTTTGCGACTAAATTATGAATAATAGTCAGATGTTAATCAGGATTGATCAATGCTAAAAAGACTCAGCAAACTCCATCTTAGAACAAAGCTTATTATCATTCTATTTGGAATGTTCTTACTTACGATTATTACTGAGAACATCTATATTATTCATATTATCAACAAGAAAAACTTTGAGGATATTACTCAAAAGGTTGAAAGCGTTGCTCAAATTATTTCAGAAAATTCACTCGTGATCTCTGATATCCAAAGTTTTAATATAGATGAGCTTGAAGAATTACAAACATTCACGGAGGAATCACGAAAGCTTGCAAAAGTAGAGTTTATTACTATTTTTGATATGAATGGAATTCGGCATACTCACCCTAATAAAAATATGATCGGTCAACTTGTCGTAGGAGGGGATTATGAACGTGCCCTTAAGGGAGAGTCTTATACCTCTATCGCAACGGGAACATTAGGTATTTCTATCCGAGCCTTTCACCCTATTTATACAAAAGATCATAAACAGGTCGGTGCTGTTTTAGTCGGTGAAACATTACAAAATGTCGAATATATTGCCTCTAGAACAATTAAATATATCGTTCTTACACTCATTTTATCCTTATGTGTTTCTATTGCTATCTCAATCTGGATTTTAAGAAGTGTTCGAAAAACGTTATTTGGGCTTGATCCTAGTGAAATAGTGAAACGTTATGAAGAAATTGACGCCATTATTCATACTGTCAAAGAAGGCATTGTCGTCATTGACTTAGAGGGAAAAATCACACAAATCAACTCTGAGGCAAAGCGAATATTAGGCGTTGAATCCGAAAATCCTATTGGAATAGATGTTGAATCTATCATCCCTAATACTCGCCTTTACGAGATAATCCGAACAGAAAAACCTGAATATAATTACAAGCAGAATATTAATGGCATTGTCATTCTTACAAATCGCACGCCCTTGATCGTGAATGGAAAAGTCATTGGTGCCGTTGCAACATTTAAAGATATGACAGAAGTTCAAACATTAGCCGAAAACCTTACAGGAGTGAATCGTTATGCCGATGCTCTTCGTTCACAATCTCATGAATTTATTAATAAACTCCACGTTGTTTTTGGACTTGTTTTTGAGGATAAAAAAGAAGAACTCTTAGATTATCTCGAGAACATCATGGACAATAGCATTACCGAAAAAAGCTTAATTAGTCGACAGATTAAAGATCCTATTCTTTCAGGATTTCTGAATAGTAAATATAGTAGAGCAAGAGAGCTCGGAATTAACTTAAACTACACGATTGAAGGCATCTTACCCAAAATCAACCATACATCGATTATTCATAGACTCGTGACCATTTTGGGGAATTTAATCGACAATAGCTTTGATGCAGTAAGGTATTCTGATATCAAAACCATCCAAGTTAAAATAGAGATTACAGATGAAATACTTAAAATTCAGGTGATTGATTCAGGTATGGGCATCTCGGATGACATTATCAATAAAGTATTTGATAAAGGATTTTCAACAAAAGGTAAAAACCGAGGAATTGGACTCTATCTTGTTCTATCATGCGTTGAAGAACTTGGCGGTGATCTCTTTATTGATCAACACTCAGAAAGTACAATGAGCATCACGGTATCTTTACCATTAAGCGAGATTTATCAGGAGAATGTGAATGATTAATGTTTTAATTGTTGAAGATGATCCAATGGTCGCGGCTCTAAATAAGAAATATTTAGAGATCATTCCAGGATTTCGGCTCGTCAATATCGTAAATAATGGTGAGGCTGCCTTAGAAATTATCCGTACAGAATCTATTTCCTTAATTTTTCTTGATCTTTTCATGCCGAAAATGAATGGGCTTGAGCTTATCAAAGCGATTCGCAACGATAATCCTGATATCGATGTCATTATGGTCACTGCAGATAAAAGTGCAGAGTCAATCCAAACTGCACTTAGACTTGGAGCGATTGATTATATTGTGAAGCCTTTTACATTCGAACGTCTACAAACATCACTTGCGTTATATATTGAACGACACCGACTTCTATCAGGCGCCAAAGAAATTGAACAACAAGACTTAGATAATGCGCTCTTTTCACAGAAAAACGATAAAAATAAAGGGCTCCCAAAAGGAATCGATGCTGAAACGCTGAGTAAGGTTATTGCAGTCATTGAAAAGCATCCAAGTGAATTCACTATTAGTGATCTTGTCCCTGAAATCTCTCTCTCGAGAATTTCTCTAAAAAAATATATCGACTATTTAGAAAGTTCAGGACAACTCAACAGCCATCTTGTTTACTCATCCGTAGGAAGGCCTGCAAGAACCTATTC
>CAZBKP010000131.1:0-5618 GCA_964492525.1 uncultured Cardiobacteriales bacterium | reverse complement strand
ACACCTCTAAAAATAAGTGCGATCGCCATTAAGAAGATGGGCATATAAAGTGCAGAAAGCACAGTTGAATAGACTAAAGGAAATGCAGCATATAAGCCCGCACCACCAAGTACCATCCAAGTTTCATTTCCGTCCCAAACAGGCGCAACGGTATTGATCATGGTATCTTGCTCATCTTTATTTTTAATAAAAGGGAGTAAGATTCCAATGCCAAGATCAAACCCATCTAATATGACATAGACCAATACGCCAAAACCAATAATTAAAAACCAAATAACAGTAAGATCAAGCATGATGATTCTCCTCAGGTCCTTTTAAAAGCATTTTCGCCATATAGTAAATTCCGCTCCCAAACACAAAGGCATAAATAATGACCAATAAAATCAGCGTTAATCCGACTTGATCTGAAGAGACCGTATGAGAAAGCCCATCTTTTGTCTTCATTAACCCATACACGACCCAAGGTTGTCTTCCCACTTCTGTGGTGACCCAGCCTGCTAATAGTGCAATATATCCTGAAGGTGTCATTAAAAATGCAAACTTATGAAACCATGCGCTCTCATAGAGTGTGCCTTTTTTTCTTAACACAAGTGCGGTGATTGACATCACAATCATCAAAAGACCTAATCCAACCATAATCCTAAAACTCCAAAAAACGATCGGAACATTGGGGCGATCTTCTTTATCAAAGGTTTTTAAGCCCGCTACTTTTCCATTTACACTATGCGTTAAAATCAAACTGCCAAGATAAGGAACTGAAATCTCAAAGTGATTTTTTTCATTTTCCATATCAGGGATTGCAAATAGTAATAAAGGCATACTTGATTGATCATTCGTATCCCAATGCCCCTCAATCGCAGCGATTTTTTCAGGCTGATATTGCAGTGTATTTAATCCATGATGATCTCCTGCAAACAATTGTGCAATAGATGAAATAAGCACCATGGTTAATCCTAACGAAAAAGAAGTTTTAACAAGGGCATCTCTCCGCCCTTTTAATAAGTGCCATGCAGAAGCGCCCACAACTAATAACGATGATACTAAAAATGCGGCAATAGCCATATGTATAAAGCGATAGGGAAAAGAGGGATTAAAAACAATGTGCCACCAATTCTCAGGGACAATAATCCCATTTTCGATTCGTAATCCTTGTGGCGTTTGCATCCAACTATTTGAAGATAAAATCCAAAACATCGATACACAAGTTCCGATCGCAACCATTAACGTTGCAGAGAAATGTGCCTTTTGACTCACTTTATTAAGTCCAAAGAGCATAATTCCTAAAAATCCAGCCTCTAGAAAAAATGCACTCAGCACTTCATAAATTAACAGAGGTCCAGTCACACTTCCGGCAACTCTCGAAAATTCGCTCCAGTTTGTTCCGAATTGATAACTCATCACAATTCCTGAAACGACACCCATTGCAAAAGCAATCGCAAATATTTTGGACCAAAATTTAAAAAGATCGAGATAAAGTGGATTTTCTGTTTTGAGCCATCTCCACTCTAAAAAAGCTAAAAAACAAGATAATCCAATAGATGTTGCAGGAAAGATAATGTGAAATGAAACTGTAAATGCAAATTGAATTCTAGCAAGCATTAATGCGGTTAATCCAAGATCCATATGCCCCCCTATATAATAGAAATATTGAGGGGATTTTGATACAGCTTTGTGTAAATAAAAATATATAGATTAATGCCTAAAAACTATAACAGATGGAAAGAAGTGTTATAGTTAGAATAAAAATGAAATTAGTTATTTAAATATTGACTAGGGATTAAGGTATAACGTTTCATTAAAGCACCTGCATCCTCTGGCAGATTTGTTTTGCGAAATTCTTTAATTTCCAAACCCTGATCACTTGTGATTTTTATGTCCTTGCAAGAGTAATCTGTTGGCCGAAAAACGTCTTCTAAAAATTTATATATAGTGTTTCTTAAAGATGATACAAACGGTAAACTAAGGGCAATTTCTTTCTCAACTGCTTTAGTGTAATCAATATATGGTGAGAAATCATAACTATGGGCAATTTTCTCACCTGTTTCACTATCGACAATATACGCTTCAAAACGTTTTAAAACTAAGCCAACACGCTTTCCTTCATTTTCTCTAATAAAATAATAACGAGAACGTGATTCTTTTAAATACCCCTGATAGCATTCACCATCCTTTAATCCTAAATAAGAGGAAATATAATCAATCCGCTCTTCTTTCCCCGTACCAGATAAATCTCTGAATACAGGAAAACGCCTATATTTTAAGACGTCATCTTTTATGATACTCATTTCCTCCTTGTATGTATAACCCTCATAATTTCTTCCAAATTCGCAATGTTCTTTATCCTCTTTTATCCAAATATCATCGTTTGGAAGGGTGGGAGTATTTTTAAGAGATAACAATTCTTCTATCGAAAATGGTAGTGAAGTATGATTAGTAACCTCAAGCCAACCATCTGCTTCTACTTGTTTTTTAATATAAACACTAGGTGAATCGCATGCTTTTTTAAATTCGTAGTAAAGATAGAATATATCAAAACACATACTACATACCAAGAATAACGCTCCTACTACCAGGAAGGCCAGACGTGTTAAAACTTTTCTTCTTTTTGAAAATATAGAAAGACAAACAAAGACCATACCTAATATAAGTAATCCACATAAAATAAAGATCAGAACAGTCCATGGATATACATTTGTGTCTGCTAACCACTGAACAGCTATCGGCGCATATTCGTAATAATTAGGCACTATTATCTCCTTAACTTACTAAATTTAATAATAATTGTATTCTAATTTTAAATTAAAGAACAATCATACGATTACTCAGCTTCAAAACAACCTCTACACCGTTTTCCCAATTCCGAATTTCTAATCGCCCTTGATGTAATGAGATAATCTCCTGAACAAAATTCAATCCTAGCCCCGTACTTTTTTGTCCTGTATCGGGTCTTGGTAGTGAATAGAAGCGTTCACAAAGTCTGCTCAATGCGTATTCAGGAATAAATGGACCTTCATTTTTAAATGAAAGCATCACTCGATTGCCATTCTGAACAAGCGAAATCCATAAATTACTTTTGGTATCCATAAAACCAAAAGCATTATCGAGGATATTTGAAACTGCTTGAGACATTAAAAAGGAATCCCCTTTTATTCTAATTTCTTTTGGAACTGATTCATGAACTAAGAAAGATTTTTTCGTAATAATCGCTGATTTTGCACTAAGCTGATCTTTTATAATCAGTGATAAATCAATTTCTTCTGCATGATCTAACTGCTCTTTTTGTTCTAATAAACTTAAGCTCAAAAGGCGATCAATGAGTTGTTGCAGTCGCTCAGTCTCCCTTTCAATATTCTTCGTAAAATGACGATGCATCTCCTCATTCATGCCATCACTTTGAAGAAGTTCATTTGCCCCTTTAATCGCGGCAATAGGGCTCTTAAGCTCATGTGTTAATGTATTTACATAATGTTCAACATACTGTTTACCGTCTAGTTCTTGTCGCAAAGATTTTACGGCATCCGCTAACACATTCATCTCTTTTCCATAAAAAGTGGGTTTTTTAACACGTTGATTTTGGCTGATGAGTTGAGCATATTGCGTTAATTTTCGGAATGAAACACCAAGCCACCAAGATAATAGTGCACCGACTGCTAGACTTGTCATTAAAAGCAAAATACCGAAATAGATCAATTTGTGTTTTGCTTTTTCAACATAGGAATTTACGGTACTTGTTGGCTTTCCTACGGAGAGAACACCTATAATCTTTCCTTCAGAAACGATTGGGGCTGCAACATACATTATAGAGGGAGAATCCTCCGATAATTTAGAGCTTCGTGCACCATATTTACCCTGCAAGGTTAAATAAACGTCATTCCATTGTGAATAATCTTTACCTACTGCCTTTCCCTCTGAATCATAGAGTACGATGCCTTTATTATCTGTAATATAAACAGTCATAGAAACGCTATTCTTAGCAGTTCCCCATATCGAAGCTTTAGGATTACGTTTACGATACTCATCCATATGCTTTAAGTAATTTTCATCTATAACCCCGTTTTTTACATCTAAACTCACAAGCTCTGCTAAAAAATTAGCGGTATCAATAAGCGTTTCTTCTGTTGTTTGTTTTACACTTGGATAAACTTGGCTTGAAAAAAGGCTCACCATAAAATACCCACACAAAGCAACAAAGAGAAAATAGAAAATAAATATTCGCTTTGAAAGAGCCATTTATTCACCTTTAGGATTAAAACTATACCCAAATCCCCTATGAGTGATGATTACTTCAAACTCTGGCGATATTGACCGAATTTTAGAACGAATCGATTTAATATGCGTATCAATAGTTCGATCATATCCACAATTTTCTTGAACTCCCACCGTATTTAATAGTTGATCACGTGAAAAGATTTGATTGGGGTGCATAATCATGTGACTCAAAATCGAGTATTCATGATGTGTAAGTCCTAAATTCTCTCCTTTTAATTTAATACTGTAAAGTGACGTATCGATTTCAAATTCATTTTCAGGTGCTCCAGAAAGCGCAGAGATTGAGGGTTGTACACGTTTTAAAATTGTTCTTACGCGTGCAACCACTTCTCGAGGACTGAAAGGCTTAACGATATAATCATCCGCACCAATTTCCAATCCCACAATTCGATCAATTTCACTATCACGTGCTGTTAAAAAAATCACAGGAATATCACTAAATTTCCTTAAGGCTTTACACACATCAAAGCCATTTATATCTGGAAGGCCTACATCTAGAATCCATAAATCAAAAGGTGATTTAGTTTGCATATCGAG
Organism: uncultured Cardiobacteriales bacterium; assembly: GCA_964492525.1. Taxonomy (GTDB): domain Bacteria; phylum Pseudomonadota; class Gammaproteobacteria; order Cardiobacteriales; family Wohlfahrtiimonadaceae; genus Wohlfahrtiimonas. The sequence continues at coordinate 812 of CAZBKP010000131.1, read as the reverse complement.
TGCTTCATTTCCAAGTGTGACCCAATGGCACTCGTATCCCTCTGCCCTCAATGGAAATAAAAGAGTATCTGCGATCCCTGCTTCATCTTCGATAATTAGTATTTTTGTCATCTTCAGTTAATCATATTCAGTAACAAAGGGTATTCTATCAACTAACCTTTGTTTTTGATAAAAATTTGACAAACCATATAAACATTATGTTAAAATTTTAAAACTTGATTTTTGTCAATCTTGATATCACCGCCTCTTACTACTCATCCTATGGTGATATTCATTCTTTAAAAAGCCTTTGTAGCAAAATTTGCTATTTCATTATTGTGGTTTTTTGATTGGCTACCTGACTAAAAAGGAGTTCCAATGTCTGAAACAAACAGCGTAAATCAACCTTTAGAAATTGAAGATATTACAATTATCGATAATGATAAATTCAAAAAAGCCATTACCGCTGCCGCGCTCGGAAATGCGATGGAGTGGTTTGACTTCGGTGTTTATGGCTTTTTAGCCTATGTATTAGGAAAAGTATTCTTCCCTGATGCATCCCCAAGTGTGCAATTAATTGCCTCTCTTGCGACCTTTTCTGTACCCTTCCTCGTTCGCCCTCTGGGTGGATTATTTTTTGGTATTTTAGGCGACAAATTAGGCCGCCAAAAAGTCCTTGCGATTACGATTATTATTATGTCAGTTAGTACTTTCTCAATTGGTCTCATTCCCTCTTATGCAACTATTGGAATTTGGGCGCCTGTACTGCTTTTAGTTGCAAAACTTGCACAAGGATTCTCTGTAGGTGGAGAATATTCAGGTGCTGCAATTTT
>CAZBKP010000130.1:0-5645 GCA_964492525.1 uncultured Cardiobacteriales bacterium | reverse complement strand
GAGCAAAGAGACCATCCTGAGTATCGCAACAAACCCATTGCTGTTGGTTCTTCCATGGCAAGAGGGGTCGTTGCGACGGCAAGTTATGAGGCAAGAAAATTTGGTGTTCGATCTGCTATGCCATCCATTACAGCAAAGCAAAAATGTCCTTCCCTAATTTTTGCTCCTCCTAGATTTGATGTTTATAAGACAGTATCTCAAGAAATACGAGAGACTTTCTCTAAATATGCAACGCTCATTGAACCACTCTCACTTGATGAAGCCTTTTTAGATATTACAGATAACATTCAAAATCATAAATCTGCCCTTGAAACGGCAAAAGCCATCCAAAATGAAATTTTAGAAACTCTCTCATTAACCTGCTCTGTTGGGATTTCTTACAATAAATTCCTTGCAAAAATTGCTTCTGACTTAAGAAAACCTAATGGCATTTCTACAATCAGTGAAAAAAATGCACTCACATTTTTAGACACACTTCCTATCGATAAATTCTTTGGAATTGGCAAGAAAACCGCAGAGAAAATGCATGCTTTAAATATCCAAAATGGAAAAGACTTACGACAACTTTCTCGAGAAGAGTTAATTCATCATTTTGGCAAGGCAGGAGAACGATACTATTTTTATGCACGAGGAGAAGATGATCGACCCGTAAATCCGAATAGAGAGCGAAAATCTGTAGGTGTAGAAGATACTTTCTTAGAAGATATTACGATTAAAACCGCAATAGAATTTGAACTCAAAAAAATCATCAAGGAACTAGTAAAAAGACTTGAACAATCACAGTTCAGAGGATACACCTTAACTTTAAAAATTAAATATCATGATTTTATGCAAATTACTCGAAGCAAGACATTTAACAACTTTATTCCAAATCATATAGAGTTTATTTACACTCAAACACTCCCCCTATTTACTTCTCTTCCTGAAAAGGCAATTCGACTCATGGGCGTTACAATTAGCAATCCTGACACGATAATATATGAGCAATTGTCATTTGAATTTATATAAAGAATCCCTTTTTGTAATGGCATCTAGTTTAAAACCCAATATACCCATAACAATAAAATAATTGATTGTCATTTAAAAAATAATCGATATATTTGTCTTGTTTATATTTTCATAACAACTTAGGAATAACACATGATTCAGAATCAATCTATTTTATTAAGCAATATCGAATTTTTACCAGGCTATGAAATTTCTCGCCATTTAGGGCTTGTACAAGGAAGTACCGTTCGTGCAAAGCATATGGGAAAAGATATCATGGCGGGATTCAAAAACATGGTAGGAGGGGAACTCAAAGGGTATACCGATCTTCTAAATGAATCTCGAGAAGAAGCAACTAAACGAATGGTCGCCCAAGCAAAAGCAATTGGTGCAAATGCGATTATCAACGTTCGTTTTAGTACTTCCAATATCACAGCAGGTGCATCTGAAATTTTAGCGTACGGCACAGCTGTTTATATTGAACCCAAATAAGAGGTAATCCTATGGAATTTATCATACTTATTGGCACACTCTTGTTCTGTTTAGTGATAGGAAAAATCATTGAAAAAGGCACCATCCGAAAACTTGAAGCAGAAGAAAAGCGGTTAAGCCATATCCTTATTTTTAACGAGAAACGTCCCTTACCATCTTTATCAGGATGTCAGTTCTATTTAACAAAAGGGAGCGCCGTTATTTCTGCAGACTATTTTAGAGCAACTATTGCTTCGATCATCCAAATCTTTGGTGGAAATATTCGTTCTTATGAAAGAATTATGGATTTAGGGAGACGTTTATCTATCGTTCGGATGAAGCAAGAGGCTGAAAAGTTTGGTGCTACGATGATCTTTAATGTCCGTATCGATACAGCAATGCTCAATCAAGCACAAGGAAAGCAAGGCATTCTTTCAGCTGAGTTTTTTGCCTATGGCACAGCATGGGTTCCAATCCATTAATGGAATATAGCAACCCTGAAGTACCCCACGAAGTTAATGTTACGCCAGCTCACAAAGAGTGGCGCATTCTTCGTTATTTCATCTATCTAATATTGGGAATTTTTGTCATTTTCTTTATTTTAAGAGCATTCCTTCCCTATATCCCTTTTGAATATGAACAGCGGTTTTCAGATGCAATACAAGAACATTATCCAAGATCACAAAAGTACCAAGAAGCAGAAACATATCTACTTTCCCTAGCAAACAATCTCTCAACAAGCATGGAGATGCCTTCACACTACAAATTAAACCTAATCGTAATCGATGATAAAGAGCAAAATGCGTTCGCTACACTTGGTGGCAATATTATAATTACAACAGGACTAATTAAAACTATTGATAGTGAAAATGGGCTCGCAATGGTACTCGGTCATGAGATTGGGCATATTAAAAATCGAGATCCCATTCGTGCAACAGGCAGTCGCTTATTTATTTATGCCGCACTTTCCATTTTAGGAGGAATAAGTGAAACAAATGCAATTTCTTCTATCGCCGGATTTACCGATAATACCTTTTCACGAAAACAAGAGAATGATGCCGATAGACTTGCGTTAACCGCACTTCAAAAGCACTATGGACATACGTTAGGAGCAGAAGAATTTTTCAAAAAAATAGACAATCTCCCGTTTGTAATCGAATTTATGAGTACGCATCCAGTTACTAAAGATCGTTTAAATGCAATTTATCAAACTCAAAATCATTCTCAAGGGAAACTCACCCCTCTTCCCCCTTCTCTCATGAAAATTAAAAAAAACCTGTAAAAAAGCCCTGACAACAAACGATTATCAGAGCTTTTTTTGCATCAAAGTTTATGCTTTTTGATCGTCTTTACGCTTTGCATCACCTTTTCTATCTTCACGTTTAGCAGGTTTAGCCTTACGATCTTCTTTACGTTTTTTATCTACCTTTTGACTATCTTTTTTGACATCTTTCTTTGCATCTGAATTAGGGCGTCTTTTCTCTACATTTTTGCCCTCTTTCTGTTTTTTACTCTCTTTATCTATAGATTCATTTTTTGCTTTTGTAACCTTTTTTTGATCTTTTTTAGCTTCACCCTTTTGCTTATCCGATTTTCTCGCTTCTTTTCTAGAATCTGCTTTTCTATCTTTAGTACGCTCTTGTTTGGTCTGCGTCACTTCATTTTGAGAAACAGATTGTGCAAATGAAACACTTGCAATACCTAAAGAAAGAATACTCGCTACCGCTGTTGCTATAATTTTTTTCATTTTTAACTCCTCATTAGTGTGTTTAACTGAATTTATAATATTCCTGATGACCGTAAATAAAAATAGCGAATGCGTAAAGTATTTGTAAATGATCAACACAATAAAAAAGCCAAAGATTTTATCTTTGGCTTCTTAAATTTCATCAAAATAGAGTCTAAAGGGGCACTAACGTAATCTCTACGCGTCGATTTTGTGCCCTTCCTGCTTCGGTTGCATTTGATGCGATAGGATGTGATGAGCCCGCACCATAGGTTTTGATTCTACTTGCCGAAACGCCTTGCATAATTAATGCATCTGCAACACTATTCGCACGCTCTTCTGAGAGTTGCTTATTGTATGCAGGCGCTCCTGTTGAGTCTGTATACCCAACGATATGCGCAGCGGTATTCTTATACTCTTTGAGAACCGCAGCAACACTTCTTAAGGTCTCTGCGCCAAAGGGTTTTAGAACCGCACTTCCTGTATTAAAGGTAAGATTATTCGGCATATTGAGAACAATACGATCAGGATAGCGAGTCACACTCACCCCTGTACCCTCTAGTAATGCTCGCAATTTAGCCTCTTGTTTATCAAAATAATGGCCAACGGCTCCACCTAAAGCGGCACCTGATGCCGCACCAATTGCCGCCGCAGCCCCATTATCACCGATCAATAATCCAACCCCTGCACCTACTATTGTTCCAATAGATGCACCAATTCCAGTATCAGACATTTCTTTCTGACCTGTAAATGGATTTGTTGAACATGCGGATAATACTAAAGTACCGATTAAGCTTAGTGTCAGAACCTTTGACCTTTTCATGATAAACTCACTTTAACAGTTGCTATTTAGAAACAGCAGCTCCTGTTCCAGCACCAACTGCGGCACCAACACCTGCACCAATAAGTGCATTACGTCCGCGATGTTTGCTACTAGACAATGCGCCAATTCCAGCGCCAGCAGCTGCACCAATTAATGCGCCATCTCTCATGTTTTCATTACGTGTATTCTCACGATATGGATGAGATGCTGAAGAGCATCCTGCAAAAACACCAACGATAGCTAAAACACATACATTTCTAATGATCTTCATAATATTTTCCTCATTTATAAAAAAAGAAAGCCTACACGATCATTATACATCAAGTATAGGCTATATTTAATAAAATAGAGATTCTTAGGCTTTTTTCGCAGGGGGCATATCGGTACAGCTTCCTTCTGCAACTTCTGCAGCCATACCCACAGATTCGATCAATGTTGGGTGTGGATGAATGGTATGTGCAATATCCTCAACATCTGCACACATCTCAATTGCCAAGCAGATCTCTCCAATTAAGTCACCCGCATTAATCCCTACAATGCCTCCCCCTAGTACCATTTTAGTTTCTGGATCATACAATAACTTAACAAAACCCTCTTCCCTTGAACTCGCTAGCGCTTTACCACTTGCAGACCATGGAAAAACTGCTTTTTTATAAGTTACACCATCGGCTTTCGCTTGTGTCTCTGTTAATCCTGCCCATGCAATATCAGGATCGGTATAAGCAACTGAAGGGATCTGTTTCACATCAAAGAATCGCTTATGCCCTGCACACACTTCCGCGGCTACATGACCTTCATGCACTGCTTTATGTGCAAGCATAGGCTGACCCACAATATCACCAATTGCAAAGATATTGCCGATATTAGTACGCATTTGCTTATCTACAGATATAAATCCACGTTCGGAGACATTCACTCCTGCATTATCAAGCCCAAGCTTCAAACCATTCGGTGAGCGCCCAATTGCAACCAATACATAATCATAGAGTTGTGGATCGTTTGGTGCATTCTCACCTTCAAATCCAACTTTGATTCCTTCAGACAATGCCTCAGCGCTGACTACTTTAGTTTTAAACATTACTTTAGAGAATCGATTCTTATTATAATTCTCAAAGGTCTTGATTAAATCACGATCTGCACCAGGCACAAATCCTTCTGTAAACTCAACGATTTCAACACTTGCACCTAAAGATGAATACACGGTTGCCATCTCAAGCCCAATAATTCCGCCCCCTATTACAAGCATTCGTTTGGGGACTTCTTTTAGCTCTAATGCGCCCGTAGAGTCAATTACACGAGGATCATTTGGCATAAAAGGAAGTTTAATTGCTTGAGAACCTGCCGCAATAATTGCTTTATCAAATGCAAGCTCCTGCGAGCCACCTTTTGTTAATGATATTGATAAGTGATTACGATCTTTAAATGTTGCAACACCTTGGATCACTTCAACTTTTCTCATCTTTGCCATGGCTGCCAAACCGCCTGTCAATTTGCTTACAACTGACGATTTATAGTTACGCACTTCATCAATGACGACTTTAGGTGCGTCAAAATAGACCCCAGCTTTTTGTAGGTGCTTTTCTGCCTCATCCTTTGCTTTCACAACATGTAAAAGTGCTTTAGAAGGGATACAACCTA
>CAZBKP010000129.1:0-5646 GCA_964492525.1 uncultured Cardiobacteriales bacterium | reverse complement strand
CCTGATGATGATCCTGAAATGTTTCAACGTATTCATGATGCATATGAAGAAGCGCTCTCATATCTTGATAGGGAAGACGGAGTTTGGAATTATTCCTCTTCTTTTACTCCTAAATATGAAGATGAATATTATGAAGTTGACACTGAAGGTCATTCAGGATCAGAAGAGACTTTTTTTAATATTGATTCATTTTGTTGTGAATTATTAGAGCAAATAGAAACAAATGATTCAAAATCAGTTTTATCTTGGCTTCAATCATATCCCGAATTAGATGATGTTGAGTTTAAAATGTTTGTAGAAAATGAACTCTTTTCAAGAATCGAAGAAGAGCTTCCTGCGATGCATCATTCTTATTTTGATGAATTAGGGATCTTTTTCGGAATTAATACACAGAGTGATTATTATCATACTTTACGAGATAGAGTTTTTCTAAAATGGGTATTTAAGATAGATTATGAAACGCTTAAACATTCACGAGAATTCTCAAAGAAAGAGCTATCCTGTATACGGTATTTGAAAAAAGAATACTCTTTGTCCCACTGTATTTTAGGTGCAATACATCCATTTCAAATTAAAAAATGGCGTATTTTTATGGCATCGCTTACTCAACGTTTTGGTGCTTTTTTATACACAGTTATAGATGGCAGATATCTTTCTTTTTGGTTAGAAATTGAAGGAGAAGAAGGAACTATACTTCCAACATTAGGAGAAGCGATATTCTTATTTAATAGGATTTTGTACCTTTTTATATTTTTGCAGCCTCTATTGATACTAATTTATTTTATTGGTTTTCAAAAAGGCATAAAATTATCATTTTCGAATATTATTTATAACGAATATCAGTTGTTTAGAAATCTTACAGGAGCTTGCCTCATACCATACTTTTTTTCTTGGTGCATTTCTCCTTTCTATACAATTCGTAATAAAGTATTAAGATGGATATCTATATCTGTAGCACCAATGTTAATTTGTTTTTCCTTGTTACTTACACTCATTCACTATGAGCCCAATAATGTTCGTTATCTTTTGTTGGCTATCTCTTTTGTTATTGTAGGTTTTCATCTGTTTGTATCTCTGGGCATACAATCTCAATCAACAATTTTTAAATTTCTTGGTCTATTTTTTACTAGCTTTATTATAATCAACATTTCTCAATTCTATTATTTCGGTATTATGATTCTGACATTAGCAGCGTGGTGTTATGAAATAATAGTGTATCGAAAAGTTGTTAAACAAAAAAATGTCTTATAGATCGATATGTTAATTTTATATAAATCTATATTAAAAATTAAAGGTGGATAAAGTTGTCACCATATGATGTTTTAGGCATCTCTTTGGATGCTGATAAAAATGCCATTAAAAAGGCCTATGCAAAATTAATAAAAATTCATCGTCCTGATGAAGATCCTGAAATGTTTCAGAAAATTCATGATGCCTATAAAGACGCATTAGCATATATTGAGACAGGTAAAAATGGGCAACAATTTGCAGGCTATTTTTATGATAATAAAGAAAATATTCATGAGTTTTCAGAATCTTCTGAATACGAAAATAATTTAAATATTGAGGCGGAACGTGATCTTGAAAGCCGTCCTATTTTAAAAAATAATTTTGATTATTCGATGTTTTATCACGCTTTAACAGCCCATGCCACAGGAGATGATTTAGCAAATTTTAAACAATGGTTGTATCAACAGAAAGAGTTGGATGACGTCTCTTTAAAATTCGACATAGCACAAGAGATATTCGTAGATTTGTATAATGATCATCCTCCTATCCATTCTCAATATACAGATGTTATATTTGATTTTTTTTCAGTAGATCGCCGAAGATCATTTTATCTTGATGTTGCACGGCGATTACATCTTTCTTGGATAATATCCTTTTGATTTTCTGTGTACCATGGCGTGCACAAATTTGGAGCTCAGTTGTCAAAAAACTTGTATCTAGCTACGGTCAGGATCTCTTAAAATTTGTCGATAGTAAACATGTTTATTTTTGGCTAAGCGGTCAGCGTACGGCTGGGGGCAGGCATGTGTTATATAGTTTTTTATCACTCTTCAGTGGTATTTCGTGGTTAGCTTGGTCTTTTATTATATTGATTATTTTAATTTACCCTTATATGTATTTTACAAATGGTGTTATTCCATCCTTTAAAGATGTCATTCAAATTGATTTTGCATTTATATCCTCTATTGCCTCTTTTGCATTATTAATAAGTGTAATTTACTGGTGTACTTTCCCGCTTTATAATATGCCAAATAAATGGGTTAAATTGGTAAGTGCGAGTGTTATACCTATTTTGTTGGTAGGATCACTCATGCTATATCTTTCTATAGATAAAAAAGATAGTGCTTATATTTGTGTAGTGGTCGCACTTTTTATGTCTTTTTTTAGAATAATTTATAGTTCTGGAATGTTTTCACGGCACATTCAATGGAGTTTAGTTGTAAGCACTATTTGTATTTTTATACTCTCCCTGATTGTTCTAAAAAGTGATCTATACTATAGTTTTGCATTCATAACGGGATTGTTGTGGATAGCAGAGCTACAAATAGGTAGAATGCATCGCTTAAAATATAATTTTTAAAGAGTAAAATCAGGGTATGAAGAAGAAAAGAACACCAAGCAGTTCGCGTTGGTTAAAAGAGCATTTTGATGATGAGTATGTCCTTCGTGCACGAAAGGAAGGTTGGCGCTCACGTGCGATTTATAAATTATCAGAAATTGATGAGAAAGATAGGCTTTTTAAACCAGGAATGACTATTGTTGATTTAGGTGCAGCGCCCGGTGGCTGGTCTCAATATGCGATGCATAAAGTAGGGCATAGTGGGCGTGTCATTGCATTGGATATTTTGCCTATGAATTCAATCGCAGGGGTGGATATTCTTGAGGGAGATTTTAGAGAAGAGACTGTTTTAAAAGAATTGGAAGCAGTTTTGGGAGGGCGCGAGATAGATGTGGTGATTTCAGATATGGCACCTAATACGAGTGGGATAAAAGGAATTGATCAGCCTCGTATGATGTATTTATTAGACCTCGCTTTCGATTTTGCGTATCATCACTTAAAGCCTAATGGGGATTTTTTAATGAAAATATTCCAAGGTGAAGGCTTTGAAGAGTATTTAAAACAGTTGAGAGAGAATTTTACAAAGGTATTAACTCGGAAACCTGATGCTTCAAGAGCAAGAAGCGCTGAAATATATCTATTGGCCAGAGGTTTTAAAGGGCGACAGTAGTGTATAACTTTTGATCATTTGATTGAAAAGTATAAAAAATACCCCCATTACCTTCAAAGGTTAATGACTAAATTAAAGTTATTCTGTATATTACAGCTTAATTTTTTATTCAAAACAGGGCTTTTAGGTTCTGTCTATTTTTATCTTAAATAAAGAGGTTTCTTTTGAAATATTCCAGTAAAGATATCATTATTTGGGTAGCACTAATATTAGTTTTACTCTTGTTATTTCAGAGTTTTGGAGGTTCTTCAAGACAAGAAATGGCATATTCTGACTTCTTGAATTCTGTAGATAATGGTCAGGTTAAGGAAGTTGAGATTACAGGAGCGAATATATCAGGAATTATGAATGATAATAAGCGCTTCGCGACGTATAGCCCAGAGACAAATAATGGTGCGATGATTGATGCGTTAAGAGCCAAAAATGTGGGAATTATTGGGAAATCTCTCCGTACACAAGGAATTTTCCTATCTGCAATTTTGAATCTTTTGCCAATATTCGTACTTGTCGGCCTTTTTATGTATATGATGCGTCAGTCTGGCGGTGGCGGTAAGAATCCGATGAGTTTTGGAAAGTCGAAAGCCAAAATGCTTTCTGCCGATCAAGTTAAAACTCGATTTTCAGATGTGGCGGGTGCGGATGAAGCAAAACAAGAAGTTGGTGAAATAGTCGACTTTTTGCGTGATCCAAATAAATTTCAGCGTCTTGGCGGAAAAATGCCAAGAGGGATTTTGATGGTCGGGTCTCCAGGTACAGGTAAAACGCTTCTTGCTAAAGCAATTGCGGGTGAGGCAGGTGTGCCTTTCTTTACCATTTCAGGCTCTGATTTTATGGAGATGTTCGTAGGTGTAGGTGCGGCACGTGTTCGTGATATGTTTGAACAAGCAAAAAAACATGCGCCTTGTATTATCTTTATCGATGAAATTGATGCTGTGGGTCGTCATCGTGGCGCTGGCTTAGGTGGTGGACATGATGAGCGTGAACAAACTCTTAATCAATTGCTTGTTGAAATGGATGGATTTAGTGACAACGAAGGTGTCATTATAATTGCAGCAACAAATCGTCCTGATGTATTAGACCCTGCATTACTACGCCCAGGTCGTTTTGATCGTCAAGTAGTTGTACCATTGCCTGATATTAAAGGGCGTGAAGCTATTTTAAAAGTGCATTTGAAAAAAGTTCCGATGGGAGCTGATATTGATATATTAAGCTTGGCACGAGGAACGCCAGGATTTTCAGGTGCGGATCTTGCTAATCTTGTGAATGAGGCTGCTTTATTTGCTGCTCGTAAAAATAAACAAGATGTTGGCATGGATGATATGGAAGAAGCAAAAGATAAAATTTATATGGGTGCAGAGCGTCGTTCATTGATGATGACAGAGCACGAGAAAAAGCTTACTGCATATCATGAAGCAGGACATGCGATTATTGGTTACCGATTAAAATCTGATCCTGTATATAAAGTGACAATTATTCCAAGAGGACGTGCGCTCGGTGTGACTTGGTCGCTCCCTGAAAATGACAGTGTGAGTCAAACACGTACATGGCTTAATAATAAACTTGCGATGACATTCGGCGGACGTATCGCTGAAGAGTTGATTTTTGGATATGACATGGTAACAACAGGAGCTATGGGTGATATTCAGCAGGCGACAAGTATGGCCAAAAGTATGGTTACGCGCTGGGGACTTTCCGATCGCGCTGGATTTGTTCTTTATGCAGAAGGAAATGATGAAGTCTTTTTAGGTCGTTCTGCAGGACAACCTGTAAGTAGTATGTCAGATGAAACGGCTAAAGTGATTGATGAAGAGATCAGAAAAATTATTGACGATAACTATGCGCGGGCTAAAAAAGTACTTCAAGATGATATCGATCGACTTCATCGAATGGCTGAAGTGCTACTAGATGTTGAGACAATTGATGCACAGCAAATTGATGATATTATGAATGACCGTGAATTGAGTGACTCTTCTCTTAATACAAAAGAGGATGATCAAAAACCATCAGGTCCTACAAGTGAAGGTGTGACTATCGCTCCCCCATCACTTGATAATATCTAATTTTATCTATATGAAAAGCCTCTCTTTTTTGGGAGGCTTTTTTGTGAGAGAAAAACATGTTTGAATCTATCGGAATTCTCAATTATAAATTTTATCTTCTAGCAGTATTTGCATTGATAGTTGTTCCGGGGCCAAATTCACTTTTTGTGCTTGCAACAGCGATCAAATCAGGTGCAAAGAAAGCGAGTAGAGCGATGGCGGCAGTATTTGTTGGCGATTATACTTTGATGATATTAAGTTATATCGGGATCGCGGCCATTATTCATCGTTTTCCAATACTATTTACAGGCTTGAAAATATTTGGTGGATGTTACCTATTTTTTTTCCCAGCACAACTTTTTTATTCG